>CANCOC010000014.1 GCA_947379755.1 Alcaligenaceae bacterium
CAACTGCGACAGACCGGGTAGATCGTGCTGCCGCACTATACTTTGCGGGCCGTGCACCCAAGATCCTGTTATCCGGTGGTGCTTATGAAGGACGGGTCAGCGAAGCACAAGGCATGGCAAAAGTGTTGCGCCAGAAAGGCGTGCCTGAGTCAGCCCTGTTACTCGAAAATGAAAGCCGGAACACGTATGAAAATACGCTGATGACCCAGACAACACTCAAAAACCAGTCAGATGCACACCTGCTTTTAGTGACATCCGCGCTTCATATGCCCCGCGCACTCGCCACGTTTCAAAAGCAGGGACTGACCGCCACCCCGGCGGGCGTCTCACCTCAGATTTCGCTACCCGATGATTACACACTGAATCCGTGGCTGCCGCATACACGCAGCCTCGAAGCAAGCCGAACGGTCATCAAAGAGTATCTGGGTCTGTTTGGCTATTGGCTCAGGGGCTGGGTCTGACCTGACTTATTGCGCACGATGTTCGAGACAATCTGCATAGAGCGCTTCGAACTTTTCGGCGACAAGTCTCCACGAAAGACTTTGAACCAGCAGTTCACTGTGTTTCAACAGTTGTTCGCGTGTCGTGGTCGACATGCCAAGTTCATAGAGCCCCTTGGCAATCGTGACGCTGTCTTCGGGATCATCGAGCACCCAGGCATCATGCATATGTTTGACGTACTGGCCAAAACCGCAATATTTCGGACCACTGACAATCACTGGCAACCCGTGTGCCATGGCTTCTAGCGGAGCCATGCCAAAACTATCCATCAACGTCGGATGCACATACACATCAGAGGCCTGGTAGTAAGGTGAGACATTCGAGGTCGGCTCAACCAGGCTCACGCGATCGTTGAGCTCAGGGTGACGGGCATCAATATAGTCGTGCACTGCGGGCTCAGCCCCGACCACAGCCAGCTTGAACGTGGGAGGTAGCAAAGCCAGTGCATCCAGTACGGCAGCCAACCCTTTGCGCAGCGGATTACGCGCTACCAGCAAACAGCCAATATCAGTCGGACTCCAGCCAAGATCAGCACGCACACGGTCTCTGAGCTGAGCGTCAAAGGACACTGGACTGGCTCCCGGAGGAATCACATCAAGCTTTAACTCTGGGCCATACACATCACGCAATCGATCACGTAACCAGGGGGAGACCGCGACCACATGCCGGCTGGGGCTAGTCCTGACGGAAGCCTTTTCGAGTAATAAATAAGCAATGTTGCTCCATTGCAGCCAGACGATCATGCGCCGCAACCAGTTGCGTCCATAAAGGCGCCTGAAACGTATCGAATTGACATGAATGACTTGAACATCGCCAGTGCCCCCACTCATATGCGAATGCACGATGTCATAGCCCGACTGCGTCAGTCGTCTGGCTTTAATCGAAAAGAACAATACCCTCATCCAGCTTGGCCAGAGTGGATGGCAATGCACCGGTATTTCTTTGACTGGCAAATTGTGATCGAATTCATGCGAAATGACAGTGACATCATGACGCTGAGAGAGGATTTCGAACAGATTGACTCCATACGATTCCGCTCCCCCAAACTTGCGTCCAAAGTGATCTGATAATAATGCGATCCGCAAACGCTTAGACACGGCGACGCTCCTCGTGCTGGGTCAGACACTTCTGGAAAAATCGTAAAAGGTGTGTTGAACGCCAAATCCCGACACGATGCATCTGGTAAATATCGTCAGACATATTCACAAGACCACGCTCTGTTGTCGTTGCGTTGGCGTAGCCTGCCACTTTGACCATCTGAACATGTTCAGGCTTGAAATCACCGTAGGGATAACAGTAGGCAGTGACCGCCTGATCCACTAGATTGCCAAGCATCAGACGCGATGCAGACATCTGGTTTTGCGCCTGTTCAGGGCTCAGACTTGGCAAATGCAAATGATCCAGGCCATGCGAACCGACCTCCTGTCCGGCCTGCGCCCATTGGCGCATTTCCGGTAACGACATGAGGGCAGAAAAAGGCATGCCATTTTCTGCATCCCATACGTTGCTGCCGCCCAGCTGGTTCGCCACAAAATAATTCGTCGCAGTAAACCCAGCTTCGTTTAAAACAGGCAACGCATGCTCAAACACATTGCGAAAACCATCATCAAAAGTAATCCCGAACACGCGCCCTGCTTTCTCACCACGCAGATAGGGCATCAAGTCGCGCATACTCAACCCTCGGTAGCCAAGCCGATGCATCCAGCGCATCTGCCGGCGAAAGCTTGAAGGGTGGACGGTCAGGCTGCGGAACTTTGTACCCCGCGGCGCAGGCTGATCAATCTGGTGATACATGAGAATAGGGATCGACATATTCAGACAGCGCCCAGGGTACTTTGGTATACAGACATCGTATTTGCAACAAAGTCTGTCAGATTGAATTCGTCGACGGCACGTGCGCGTGCCAGATGTCCCATCGATTTTAACTGCTGCGGATTTGCGAGAATTTGCATCAGAACGCGGGCGATCGCTGGGGGATCCTGCACCGGGACGATCCAGCCTTGCTCACCATCCGTGAGATTTTCAGGCAAACCACCCACGCGCGTCACAAGCACCGGCAACCCAAGGGCCATCAGTTCACGGCAGGCAAAAGACAAGGCTTCCTGGTAGGACAGCACAAAACCTGCATCGCAGCCGGCAAGCACAGGGCGCACGTCATCAATCAAACCTGGAAAACTGACCTGACCGGTCATCCCCAATGCCTGCACCTGCGCAAGCTTTGCCTCATTGGGCAGATCTCCCGCTACAACGAGGTGGATGCGCGCACGCTGTTCCTGCGGCAATGATGCAACGGCCGCGACGAGATCGAGCCAGCCTTTTTCGTAGTCTGTCCCACCGGCACTGCCAAAAATTATTTTGTCCTCAAGGCCGGGACCAATATATTGCGAACGCAACCTGAGTTTTTCTGCTTCGCAGACGGGCGAAAAAAAATCTGTATCGATGCCGTGACGGACCGTCACGAGACCGCATCGGCGATAGGCGGAGGTTGACAGCAACCCCAGCACATGATCACTGACGGCAATCACGCGATCTGTCGCGAGTGTCGCGCGCATCTGGTGGCCAAAACTACTTGTGGCGTGATCGTTATGCTTGGTCAGAATCACGCGAGGCCGTTTCATCATGCCAAGCAACGCAAGCATCACTTGTTTGTGATCGGCAGAACCATTCGCATGAATCACGTCAAAGCGTTCTTGCTTGATGAGTGCTCTTAACTGCGCACGCGGTCCGAGCCAGGAGGATGGCCGGGTGCTAAATGACATGTCAAGGACCCTGACACCCGGAATCGTCTGAGCGAGACGAAACAACCGGCTGCTGGCAGGCGTGGCTACTGTGAGCAAATGTTCCGTACACAAGCCACGCAGGAGATTGACAATGTAGGTCACATGCCCACCACCATTGCGCCCATGAAAGTTGGTAAATAGAATCTTCATTTCACCCGTCCAGCCCGTTTAGACTGGTTCAGGAACATGAGTTTTGAATAACGCAAAAAACTCCCGAAGGCCGCAGCCATCGCAAGTACTGCGCCATGGCGTCCATCCAGAAAACCATGCTTGAGCACATAAATGCGAATAAAGGTCCATATGCAATGGCCCAACGCGCAAAACACACCTGATTTTTTGCCCTTGGCTGCCATCACCCTGGCAGCTTCACTCGAATAGCGGTTGATTTTAGCCACCAGCATTTCGAGGTTCTCAAAAGGATAATGCAAGAGCCAAAAATTCAACTGACCGACTGAACAATTACCCGGCTCGATACGCTCATGCACTGCCGCATCATTAAACCTGCAGGCGCCGCGGCGAAATAAGCGCAGGACATAATCGGGCCACCAGCCACTATGACGGATGGGTTTGCCACAAAATTCAGATAACCTGGCAATGTTGTAGGCGTCCAGGCCCGGGGCGCGCAGGATGGTGATGATCTCCTCACGCAACTCAGGCGTCACACGCTCATCAGCATCGATAGAAAGCACCCATGGCTGTGTCGCAAAATCCAGGGCTCTGTTTTTTTGATTGCCAAAACCAGGCCAGTCCTCTGTGACATGCACCTGTGCACCCAGATTGCGTGCAATCTCCTGCGTGCCGTCCGTACTGCCAGAATCAAGAACGATGACTTCAGTAGCAAAACGCACCGACTCCAGGCACGCAGCAATATTCTGAGCCTCATTCTTGGTAATAATAATGACGGAAAGCCCTAAGCTTTCGCGCGCTTGGCTCTCTTCCATGATTTCCATCTGTTGTAAATTGGGCCGATCACGGGATGTGCAGCGAGCCAGGTGCGCTGCCAGAGCCAGCTGAAGCGCCGGTTGCGCACGGCAAAACGATAGATGCAGGCAGGATCGTTCCCGGCAAGATTCTGGTTATGCGCAATCGTGGTGTGTAAATACTTGAATCCTGCAGCCTGGGCCAGGGCAATGTATTCAGAATCAAAATACCCCTGGGGCCAGCAAAAATGTTCAGATACTGATCCAAGCCGCTCCTGCAGTGTCGCGCGGGAATCAGACAGCTCCTGCCTCATGTGCTCCAGTGCAGCTTCGCGCGTCGCAGCCAGTAAATCCCATCGCGTGTGTGTATGCGTGTGACTATGAAACTCGAATGTACCTGCTTCACGCATGGCGAGCACCTCGCTCCAGCGCAGCATGACGGGATCCGTGGTCCCAGCGGCAAGCATGGATTTAGCCTGCATATGTCCGGCAATGGGTGGCAGCTCCAGACTTTCGCCGTGAACCGGACGCACGGGGCCCTCACCGAGGATTCCTGTAATCAGGAACAGGGAGGCCTGCATGCCATACTTTTTGAGCACCGGATGTGCATAGACCCAGTTGTCGAGATACCCATCGTCAAAGGTAATCATCACTGACTTGTCCGGGACTGGCTGACCGGCCAGGAAGCCGGCAAACTCAGCAGCTGAAAGCGCATGGTAACCATGGCGCGCGAGGCCTGCAATCTGACTTTCAAAATTAGCGGGCGTGGTCGTAATAATGCCCGCTGTCGGCGAAACATGGTGGTACATCAAAACAGGGACACAATAAGCTGACATTCAGTTCCTATTTCTTGTTGAAGCGAGCCAGTGCGAATAAACAACTTCTGTCCGGTTTGCGAGAGTTTCAGTGCTAAATATTCCTTCGTTCCAGATGCGATCTTTACCTGCCTGTCCCATTTTTACACGCAATTGCGGATTTTCTATTAATTTGGCCAGCGCTGCACGCAAGGCCTCGAGGTCATCAAGCGGAACCAGAATTCCTGTTTGATTGTGCACCAGCATTTCACCGACGCCTCCTACATCTGTTCCGATCACCGGCAAACCACTGGCGGCAGCTTCAACAAAAGCAGTCCCCATGGCCTCCTGTCGGGTCGGCAGGCAAAAGAGGTCAAAGCCCGCGAGCAAATTTGGGACGTCACGTCGCGTACCCAATAAATGAATCTGGCTAGATAATTTCATTTCACCAATTAATTCAACAAGCTGCTCATAAACAGGCGAACCACCACCCACAATAACCAGATGCAGCCGGGGGTGCTGGGCCATCAGCGGAGCAATCGCAGCAATCAGCTCACGATGCCCTTTATTGGGCCGCAGAACGGCGACACAGCCCACGACGATGTCAGCCTCGTCGAGCGCGAGCTCCTCTCGCAATGTGGAGTGCTCGACGGGGGCATGCAGCACGACAGGGGTATAGATAGACTCCACACGTCCGGCAGGAACACCTCGCTCGATCAGTTGGCGACGCACGTACTGGCTGACGGTTGTCACACAATGCGGCAACCATGTGTAGGTCAGCAGGGAATTCACCCGGCTGGCCAGATGACGCGTACGCACAATCAGGGGGACACGGGCCAGCCTCGCAGCTGGCGCGGCAATAATCGTGTCCTGGCGACTGTGAGTGTTGACGACATCAAACTTGCCACGCTTGAGGATTTGCCAGATTTTGAAAATACCGGCGCTGATATTGACCACGCCATCCATATACATGGTGTGCACGACAAAGCCGGCCTCACGCAACCGAGTCGTCAATTCGGCATCGGGCTGGCAAATGGCCTCGAGGTAATGGCCTTTTTCGCGCATCGCCACCATTTCTTTGAAAATCCGGTGCTCTTGTCCACCAAAACTGGTCGCGGCCTCGGAGTGCATGATGCGTAAAGGTTTGATATCTGTCATTGATCGCATGCGTTAATAAGTCACTTCGATATCTGCAGGAGCAATCCAGGTTGTCAGTTGCTCGACCAGGGCGTCGGGCAGGCGTACCCGCCACGCATCACCCAGACGCACGGTGCAGGCGCCATCAGCCGTCTCGTAAATGACTTCAACCGGCGTGCCAGGAAAGCCGTTTTCGGGTGCTGCGCGATAAGGGTTGAGCATGCGTTTGAGTATTGCGGCGTCAGCATTACCATTCAAACGGATGCGTAGTGCTCGCGCACGGGTTTCGCGCGCCAGCTGGAGATCAAAAATATTCTCGGCCACGACGCGCATTCCACCGGAATATTCATCATTGGTCACCTTGGCCTGAACAATCAGCAGCTGGTCTTCACGCAGCCGGTTACGGTGTTGCTCCATCATCTCGGCATACACGGCAACCTCGAGCTGCGCACTGCCATCATCAAGCAAGGCAAACAGCATTTTGCCCCGACGGGTAATCATGGTTCGGGTGCTGGCCACCACGCCTGCCACCCATTGCACATCACGGGAGGGCTCAACGCGCGAGAGAGGCTTGCTGACAAACTGCCTGACCTCGTCACGCCAGGAATCAAACAAATGGCCGCTGAAGAAAAATCCAAGCGCAACCTTTTCTTCGGACAGACGTGTACGCAGGTCCCAGGGTGGCACGCGTGCGAGTTCGACAGCAACCACATCGTTGCTGTCATCGCCGAACAGGGAAACCTGATTCGCACTGCGGTCTGCCTGATCTGCGGCTTCTACGGCAGTGGCCAGGGAACCGATCAGAGCGGCACGATTGGGTTCGATCTGATCAAACGCACCAGCGCGGATCAGGGCCTCGATACTTCGACGGTTAACGGAATGGCGATCAATGCGTCGACAAAAATCAAACAGGCTGGTAAACGGTCCGCCCTGGCGAGCACGCACGATTTCTTCGACTGCGCCCTGTCCGGTGCCTTTGACTGCGCCCATGCCGTATCGAATCGTACGTGGCGGCAGACCTTTGGCTGAAAATGCATCGGCCACAGGTTCAAAACGATAACCAGAAGCGTTTACGTCCGGAGGCAGGACGGTCAGTCCGTTGACAAGGCAGTCACGCCAGAAAATCTGCATCTTGCCTGTGTCGTCCATATCGGAAGACAGTGTCGCAGCAAGGAACTCGGCAGGATGATGCGCCTTGAGCCAGGCCGTCTGATAAGCAATCAGTGCGTAGGCGGCAGAATGGGATTTGTTGAAACCGTAACCTGCAAAGAGCTCCATCAAATCGAACAGCTTGACCGCTACTTTAGGGTCATAGCCTTTTTTTGTTGCGCCCTGCTCAAACAGCCCGCGATGCTCGGCCATTTCTTCGGCTTTCTTTTTACCCATTGCACGCCGCAACAGATCGGCACCACCCAGAGAGTAGCCACCAATGATCTGCGAAATCAGCATCACCTGCTCTTGATACACGATCACACCATAGGTGCTTTTAAGTGTCGGTTCGAGATCAGGATGGAAATAATCTACGTTGGCACGGCCGTGCTTGCGATTCACAAAGTCATCAACCATGCCCGACTCAAGCGGACCTGGCCGGAATAGCGCCAACACAGCAATAATGTCTTCGAAGGTGTTGGGGCGCAACTTTTTGAGCAGTTCCTTCATCCCGCGTGATTCAAGCTGGAACACCGCCGTCGTGTTGGCGTCACACAGAATCTGGTATGTCTTGGGATCATCAAGCGGGAGCGACATGATGTCGAACTCGCGCTTGTCAGGATTGTGCGCGCGCACAAAACGTACGGCCCAATCCAGAATGGTCAGGTTACGCAAACCAAGGAAGTCAAACTTCACTAGGCCAGCGGCTTCGACATCGTCCTTGTCAAACTGTGAAACGGCAATATCTTCGTTGCCAGGCTGACAGTAAAGCGGACAAAAATCAGTCAGTTTGCCTGGCGCAATCAGCACGCCCCCAGCGTGCATGCCGACGTTACGTGTGAGACCTTCAAGAGGACGCGCCAGATCAATCAGGGCGCGGACTTCTTCTTCATTTTCGTAGCGTTCTTTAAACGATGGCTCGTCTTTCAGAGCCCTGTCCAGCGTCCAGGGATCTGCCGGATTCATGGGAATCAGTTTGGACAGCCCATCACACAGCATATAAGGCATATCGAGCACACGACCCGCATCGCGCACGACGGCTTTAGCGCCCAGCGTACCGAAGGTCGCAATCTGGCTGACTGCCTCACGACCGTATTTTGTCTTGACGTACTCAATCACCCGCTCACGATTGTCCTGACAGAAGTCGATATCGAAGTCAGGCATGGAAACGCGTTCGGGATTGAGAAATCGCTCAAACAGCAAGTCATACTTGATCGGATCCAGATCTGTAATGCCAAGCGAATAGGCCACCAGTGAACCAGCGCCAGAACCCCGGCCCGGGCCAACAGGCACGCCGTTATTCTTGCCCCAGTTAATAAAATCCTGAACAATCAGGAAATAGCCAGGGAAGCCCATCTGGATAATGGTTTTACATTCCAGCATCAACCGGTCGGTATAAAGCGCCTGGGAAGCCGCACGCGCAACCGGGTCGGGGAACAACTGCAGCATCCGGCGCTCAAGTCCGGTTTGTGACAACTCAATCAGGTAGTCATCGAGCGTGATGCCTTCGGGTGTCGGGAAATTCGGCAACTGCGGCTGGCCAAGCTCAAGCGTCAGGTTACAGCGCTGCGCGATGGCGGCCGCATTGGCAAGCGCCGAAGGCACGTCGTTAAAGAGCTGCACCATTTCTTCGGAGGACTTGAGATACTGGTCCTCAGTAAACAGACGAGGGCGACGTGGATTGGTGAGGATTTCGCCTTCGGAAATGCAAACCCGTGCTTCGTGTGCGTAGAAATTGTCGCGCTGTAAAAACTGGACAGGATGCGTGGCCACGACAGGCAAATCGCAGTCTGCCGCCAGAGTCATCGCCGCACGCACGTAAGCCTGGTCAGCATCAGCCTCGGTACGCTGCAATTCGATATAAAAAGAGCCAGGAAAGTAGGATTGCCACTGGCGCGCAAATGCGCGCGCGGCCTCCACATTACCGGCCATCAGCGCCTGTCCAATGTCTCCGCCACGAGCACCCGACAGCACAATCAGCCCCTTGGCATCCTTGAGCCATTCACGGCGCATTTCGGCGCGGCCACGATGGGCATTGGTGAGCCAGGCACGCGTCAGCAGCTCGCACAGGGCGAGATATCCCGCACGATTGGCCACCAGAAGTAGAATACGGTAAGGCTTGTCGCGATCTTCGTCATTTGTCAGCCAGACGTCACACCCGGCAATGGGTTTGACACCTGCCGCGCGTGCGGCCTTGTAGAACTTGATCAGCCCGAACACGTTTGAAAGATCGGTCAGGGCGACTGCCGGCTGACTCAATTGGGTGATACGCTTGATGAGTTCCGGTATCCGCACGGTGCCATCCACCACCGAATATTCGGAATGGACGCGCAGGTGCACAAAGGGATGAGCTGCGGATGGGGCTGAGGACTGAAGTTCGACGGAATCTGACATGACTAGATTGTACCTATTCCCGCTCAGTCAACAGCACAGTTTATCTGCCGGACAGATGGAAGTCTAAGAATTTGTTAACTAGGAAAGCACAATGAAATGGTTCGTACTAATCATGTGGGTTGGATCCATCCTGTTTGCCCATTTTCGAGGGCGTGTACGCCTGCCCCTGGGCAGGCAGATGCTGGATCATTCGATTTTGCTGGCTCCGGTCAATGCATTGATGATCCTGACCTCCAAGGTCCCCACCACCCCTTTTATCCCCAACTCGACGATGCCAGAACTCAAGCTTCTTGAGGACAACTGGGAAATCATCCGTGATGAAGCACTTGAGCTGTCAAAGCTCAGGGAAATCAAAGCCCCTGAACTGCATAACGACATCGGGTTTAACTCGTTCTTCAAGTACGGCTGGAAACGCTTTTACCTGAAATGGTATGACGCTAAACATCCCTCTTCCGAGGCGCTCTGCCCAAAAACTGTCGCGCTCCTGAATCAGATTCCGAGCGTCAAAGCGGCCATGTTCGCAGAATTGCCTCCTGGTGGTCAGCTCAACCCGCATCGCGATCCCTTTGCGGGTTCCTTGCGTTTTCACCTGGGGCTATCTACCCCCAATGACGATAAGTGCTACATCGACGTGGACGGCATTCGCCACAGCTGGCGCGACGGTCAGGGCGTCATTTTTGATGAAACCTATGTGCATGATGCCTACAACAAATCGGACAAGAATCGGATCATTCTGTTCTGTGACGTAGAACGTCCACTGATCTGGGGTTGGGTCCAGAGCTTTAACCACTGGTTTGGACGGGTGGTGATGTCGGCAGCAAGTTCACCAAATGCTGAATCAGATCAGACAGGCTTCATTAACAAACTGACCCATTACCACTGGTTGCTCGATCAAAAACGGCGTGCCTTCAAAAAAGCCAATCGTACGGTCTACAAGGCAACCAAATTTGGTCTGATTGCCCTGGCCATTTACCTGTTCCTGGTCTGGTAGTCCAGTTCTGACTTATCTCTGCATCGCTTCCCAGGCTTTTTGGAGTCGTTTGACTGAGACCGGGGTGGGCGTGCGCAGCTCTTGCGCGAACAGCGCAACTCTGAGCTCCTCAAGTAACCACCTGAATTCATCCAGGGCAGCATCGGGTGCGCCCTTTAGCGCAATGCGTGCCCGTCCATACTGCGTCAGCAAAGGTGCCATTTCTGACATCAGACGCGCATCGCGTCCGGGATCGGTTCGTAATTTATCTATCCTGGCCAGTGCCGCCTTGAGATAACGCGGCAAATGACTTAATTGTGCATCCGCAATGGCCGTAATAAAGTCGGCAGGCACTAGCTGTGCGAGTTGCAGCTGCAAATCCTGATACGCCGCTGCATGTGGCCTGGCCTGCGCCAGCTTGCGCATGACCGCCGCCCACTCCGTCAGGATGGTACCTGCCAGACGCGCGACCTCTTGCGCAAGCAGACCGAGCTTGGCCCGCCCTTCTTGCCTTCTAAGTTCAAAGCTCGCTGCATCATTTGGCCAGGGGCTCGCCAGACAGGCCCGGTCCAGGGCGCAGTCAATGATCTGATCCCGTAACTTTTCCTGCGTTCCCAACGGCATATAGAGCATTCCAAGCTTGGTCAGGTCGTGCAGATTTTTTTCGAGAAACTTTACCTGATCACGCAGTGCGATTCTGAATAAGCGCCGCAGGCCCTTGTGATGTGCCTGACGGGCGGTATGCGGTTCGTCAAATACATCGAGCGCACAGTGCGTTGTCTGGTCCACGAGTGCAGGATAACCAATCACGGTCTGATTTTTACGCCGGATCTCCATGAGCTCGGGCAAGGTCCCAAAACTCCATTCAGTGATTTCGTCATGCGCCAGGACGCTTGCAACATCCTGATCACGCGTGGCCAGTTGCTGAAAAGTCGCCTGAGCCTGTTTGCCAAGCTCGGCCTTGATCTGTGCAAGGTTGCGCCCCGCACTGAGCATGCGACCATGTTCATCGAGCACTTTAAAAGACATGAACATATGTGCTGGCAGGGTTTCTGGCTTGAAGTCAGACACTGCCGGACGCACTTTGAGCTGCAACCACATATCCTGAATAATGGCCTCGATCAGACTGCAGGGCGGCGCACTCAACCGTTCGTACCATCGCTCATAAAAACCGGCGGCATAATCCGGCAGGGGCACACAATGACGTCGTAACTTTTGTGGCAAGGACTTGATCAGCAACTGGACTTTTTCTTTGACCATGCCTGGCACAAGCCATTCGCAACGCGCGGCATCGACCTGATTCAAAAAGTACAGGGGAACCGCCACCGTCACGCCATCTTTGGGTGAGCCGGGTTCAAAATGATAATCCACCGCAAGTCTTACACCCTGCCAGTCAAACGACTTGGGGAACACCTCGGTTGTAACACCAGCTGCCTCGTGTCGCATCAGGGCATCGCGCGTCAGGAGCAAGGCTTGAGTCTGCTCTTTAGACAAACCTTTGTACCAGTGCTCAAGTGTTGCGGTCTGATAAATATCCTGGGGAATCAGACGTTCATAAAAAGCCTGGATCAGACTATCGTCGACCAGGATGTCAGGACGCCGGGTCTGGTGCTCAAGATGCTCGATCTGCGAAATCATTTTTCGATTATGCGCAACAAAGGCCATTGGGGTCTCGAGCTCTCCTGGCACCAGTGCCTGGAGAATAAAGATCTCGCGTGCCTGCTCCGGCGCAATCGGACCGTAGTGCACCCGTCGCCCAGAGTAAATGTTCAAACCATATAGCGTGCCTTTTTCATTGGCGACCACTTGTCCGAGTTTTTTTTCCCAGCGCGGATCGCTCCAGTTTTTACGAATCAGATGGCCTGCCACCCGCTCGACCCAAACCGGCTCGATGCGTGCAACGCAACGCGCATAGAGTTTACTGGTGTCGATCAGTTCGGCTGCCATGATCCATTTGCCCGCTTTCTTAAGCATGCGCGAACCGGGGTGTATCCAGAATTTAATATCGCGCGCGCCAAGGTAATTACCGGATTCTTCGGACTTCAAACCGAGATTGCCCAGCAAGCCAGACATCAGTGCAAGATGGAGCTGTTCATAGGTCGCATCGGTCTGGTTCAGCCGCCAGCCCTGCTCGGCTACCAGCTCGTGCAACTGGCGATGGATATCGTGCCACTCACGCAGTCGCACAGGAGATAAGAATTGCTGGCGCAATACGCCCACGAGTTTGCGTTGCGAGGCCTTGTGCGAGACCTGTTCGTGATACCAGCGCCAGAGTTTGATGTAGGAAATAAATTCGGACTTGTCGTCTGCGAACCGGGCGTGAGCGAGCTCGGCAGCCTCGCGTGCCTGCATGGGCCGATCACGCGGATCCTGCACAGATAAAGCCGAGGCAATGATGAGCATTTCGGTCATGCATTGCTGATCACGGGCGGCCAGAATCATGCGCCCGATGCGAGGATCAACAGGCAGCTTGGCCAGCTCACGACCTGTCGCGGTCAGGGCACCGGGTCTGACGGCCTCGGGATCAATCGCCCCGAGTTCCTGCAAGAGGTGATAACCATCTGCAATGGCGCGTCCTGAAGGTGGATCCACAAAAGGAAAGGTCTCGATTTCATCAAGTCGCAGTGCTTTCATGCGCAGGATCACACTGGCAAGTGAGGAGCGTAAGATTTCCGGATCGGTGAAAGGGGCACGATCCCTAAAATCGGTTTCGGCGTATAAACGGATGCAAACGCCTGGTCCCAGACGACCACAGCGCCCTGCGCGCTGATTGGCTGAGGCCTGACTAATGGACTCAATGCGCAATTGCTCGACCTTGTTGCGCCATGAATAACGCTTGACGCGCGCCAGACCACTGTCAATCACAAAGCGGATACCGGGCACAGTCAGCGAGGTTTCAGCCACATTGGTCGCCAGCACAATACGCCGTGCATTAGTTTGCGGGCGAAAGATTTCTTCTTGCTCAGCCTGCGACAGGCGTGCATACAAAGGCAAGACTTGCACCGCAGGTGGGTGGTGCTTGCGCAAGGCCTCTGAGGCTTCGCGAATTTCGCGCTCGCCAGGAAGGAACACCAGAATATCACCTGGCCCCACGCGCGCGCACTCATCGACGGCATCGACCAGTGCATTGATCAGATCACGCTCTTCATCCCTGGACTGCGAACGATCCGATTGGGCGGCACCGGACACAGCCCCCTGCCCGCCAGCCTGCTGATCAGCATCATCAGGATCCTGCACGGGCCGGTAACGGACCTCGACCGGATAGAGACGTCCCGAGACCTCAATCACCGGCGCAGGTACACCTTTTGCATCAGCAAAATGTTCGGCAAACCGCGTGGCATCAATGGTTGCAGAAGTAATGATGAGCTTGAGGTCAGGACGACGGGGCAACAGCTGCCTGAGATAGCCCAGCAGGAAATCAATATTCAGACTGCGTTCATGCGCCTCATCAATAATGATGGTGTCATAACGCCTGAGCATGGGGTCGCGCTGGGACTCTGCCAGCAAAATTCCATCAGTCATCAGCTTGATGGCGGTCATCGCACTGCTACGATCCTGGAACCGCACCTGGTAACCCACCCACTCGCCAAGCGTTGTTTTCAGTTCTTCAGCGATACGACGCGCAACCGAACTCGCAGCCAGGCGCCTGGGCTGGGTATGGCCGATCATCTTTTTCAGGCCCCGTCCAAGTTCCAGGCAGATCTTTGGCAACTGAGTGGTTTTGCCCGACCCGGTCTCGCCACTGACAATAATCACCTGATGACGCGAGATGGCCTGGGCGATTTCTGAGCGGCGCGCGCTCACCGGCAAATCTTCCGGATAGGTGATTTGGGGGGGCTGGCGTGGGGAAATGACAACGCTTTCGGGCGGATTGTCTTTCAAGGGCGTGGATTCGGGCATATTTTCTGATTCGCTTAACGGACCATTATAAAATTTCCACAATGGATATTCATCCTGTTCACCAGTTTTTTTTGAGGCCTCATACGCAACCCGCCATGCTTGACACCCAGGAACCCGATACCGTCTCCGCCCAGGAAGCCCCTGAATTTGCAGCAGCCCAATTCGTGCGCTGGTTTCGAGAGGTCGCACCCTATGTGCATGCTTTTCGAGGTAAAACCTTTGTTGTAGCCTTTGGTGGCGAACTGGTGCAAGCCAATGTGCTCAACACTCTGGTGCAGGATCTGTCACTGCTCTCAGCACTCGGCATCAAACTGGTGCTAGTGCATGGCTCACGCCCCCAGGTCAATGAGCAAATGCGTCTGAAAGGCTTTGATACGCAATTTGATCGCGGCCGCTCGCCTATGGACGCAGATGCGCTTGAGTGCGCAAAAGAAGCGGCTGGCGAAATCCGGCTCGACATTGAAGCAGCCTTTAGCCAGGGGCTGCCCAACACGCCAATGTCACATGCCCAGATTCGTGTGATCTCAGGTAACTTTGTCACCGCACGCCCCACAGGCATTATCGATGGCGTGGACTACAAGCACACGGGTCAGGTACGCAAAATTGATGTTGAGGCCTTGCGCTTTGCCATTGAGCGCGGCTCAATCGTGCTGCTTTCACCATTGGGATTTTCTCCTACTGGCGAAGCGTTCAACCTCGCCATGGAAGAGCTTGCCACCAGTGTGGCCACTGCGTTGCGCGCCGAAAAACTGATTTTCCTGACTGAGTCACCAGGTGTGGTTGCTGAAGATGGTACGGTCGATACCGAACTTGCCCGTCTGGATGCTGATGCACTGCTAGCCTCGGGCGCGCTGGATGCGGACACAGCGTTTTATCTGCACTTTGCCTCAAGGGCAGTTAAACGCGGCGTGACCCGTGCGCACCTGATTCCCTTTTCAATGGATGGCGTCGTCCTGCTCGAGATCTTTACCCACGATGGCGTAGGCACGATGGTGGTCGAAGACACTCTGGACGATCTGCGTCCTGCGACAATTGATGACGTCGGTGCGATCCTGCAACTGATCGAACCACTCGAACAAGACGGCACCCTCCTGCCCCGCGGGCGTGCCATCATCGAACGTGATGTCGAGAACTTCACTGTACTGGAACACGATGGCGTCATTTATGGCTGCGCCACGCTGCATGACTTCCCCAACGAGCACATGGCAGAAATGGGATGCCTGATCGTTCATCCCGAGTGGCAGGGTACTGGTGAAGGCGAGATTTTGCTGCGCCATATGGAGTCACGGGCACGCGCTCAGGGAGCCAAACGTCTGTTTGTGCTGACAACCCGCACCTCGCACTGGTTCATCAAACGTGGCTTTGTCCAGGGCGGGGTCTCCGATCTGCCCAAAGATAAACAGGCGCATTACAACCGTTCACGCAATAGCCTGATCTTTATCAAACGCCTCTAAATCCTGGGGTCTTAGCCCGTTTCAGGCAGAAGACCCCTACAATCACATCATTGTTCAAATTCCACCCATTCGCAGGATACCGAAATGAGCCGTACCGTACAGTGTTTAAAACTCAAGAAAGAAGCGCCCGGCCTGGATTTTCCTCCCTACCCTGGTGAACTGGGTACGCGCATCTGGCAAAGCATTTCAAAAGAAGCCTGGGCCGAGTGGATTGCCATCCAGACACGACTCGTGAATGAAAACCGCCTGAACCTGGCCGACATTCGTGCACGCAAATACCTGAAAGAGCAGATGGAAAAATATCTGTTCGAAGACGGCGACGTCGAAGCGCAGGGTTTTGTACCGACCTGAGCCACGACAGGTGCAGTGAGATTCGGATACACAAAAAAAAACCGGCTGAGCCGGTTTTTTTTCAGACACAATATGCAGGACAGGCCTGAAAATCTGGCCTGCAGCTGTGCTTATTTTGGTTCTGATGGTTCCGAAGATATTTCAGGTAAAACCTCGGCCGTGGGTTCTTCTTCCCCCCTGACCAGTCGCTCCGCCATTTTTACGCCTTTATGGCGAACATCTGCACCATGAACCATGTAGATCACACGCTCAGCCATATTCTTGCAGTGATCGCCGATCCTCTCCATCGAACGCGCCACAAACAACAAGTCAATGGCACGCGAAATCGTACGCGGATCTTCAATCATGTAGGTAATCAGATTGCGTAGCGCGGACTTCCATTCTTTATCGACTTCTTTATCGCTACGCACCACGGCAGCGGCCAGGATCGAGTCATGGCGTGCAAAGGCATCCATCACCTGACGCATCATGGTCATCACGTTATTGGCCATATGACGCAGTTCAATCACGGGGATAAACCGGCGGTCATCCTCGTGCAACCGGCGTGCCATGGTTGCAATCTTGTCGGCCTCATCGCCTGAGCGTTCCATATCGGTCAGCATCTTGGTCACTGCAAGCAGTGTCCTGAGGTCAATTGCTGCAGGCTGGTGACGGGCAAGAATAAGTGTCACACGTTCATCGATATCCACCTCAAGGCGGTTAACATCTTTTTCACGCTCACGTACTCGCTCAATCAGACTCATGTCGCCTGAAGACAAAGCCTCCATGGCATCCTGAATCATGGACTCGACGAGCCCGCCCATCTGTAGCAACTCTGTACGGATGCGCTGAAGATCTGCGTCAAACTGCTTATTGGTATGTTCGCTCATGGCACCGCTCGTGAGATAGGAATGCGTACAGTGTAGGATCCGACTATGACAGTTTGATGAATGTCAAAGTTTGCGAATGCCAGACTGGGTTGCCAGCAAGGCCACATCGGCCCCTCGCATGGCAAATAAACCGTTGGTCACAACCCCTGGGAGATTGTTAAGCTGCTGCTCAAGGGCACAGGCGTCTGAAATCGTCAGACCCGACACATCCAGAATCTGATTGCCATTATCGGTCACAAAGCCCTCACGTAAAACGGGCTTGCCGCCCAGTGAGGCGATCACACGCGCCACAGCCTGTCTGGCGATTGGCAAGACCTCGATCGGCAGGGGAAAGCGTCCAAGGTGCTCAACGAGCTTGGATTCGTCTGCGATACAGACAAACTCCCGTGCAACAGAGGCTACAATTTTTTCTCGCGTCAACGCACCACCGCCACCTTTGATCATATGCAGTTTTGCATTGATTTCATCGGCACCATCGACATAGACTGGCATCGTCTCAACCTGATTCAGATCCAGCACCAGGATGCCTGCCTCGGTCAGCCTTTTGGCGCTGCGCTCTGAACTCGCCACAGCAGCCCGAAACTGGGTACGGTATCTGGCCAGGCCATCAATAAACAAGTCCGCCGTTGAACCTGTCCCCACTCCAATGACTGCATCCTTGGTCAGCATCGGTGCGATGTACTGGAGGGCGGCCTCTGCAGCCTGCTCTTTGAGATCCTGTTGCGAAAGCATAAAAATCCTGAATCTAAAGGTTAAAAGTCATGTTACGCCGACACGCCGAACTTTTCAGCGTAGCGTTTTTCATTAAAGCCCACACTGACCGAACGATCAGCATATACGGTCACTGGCCGCTTGATGAGTGCCGGATACTGTGCAATCAAATCGAGCCACTGCGCATCGGTTGTGGGCTCTTTAAGTGAGGCATCAAGGTTGCGCCAGGTCATCGAAGCCCGGTTGACAAGCTTTTCCCAGCCGCCAAGCGCTTGTGCCCATTTAGTCAGGACACCAGGGGCAACAGGGACTGCGCGATAGTCCTGAAACTGATGTGCGATGTCATGAAGTTCGAGCCAGGCACGTGCTTTGACGCACGTACTGCACTGCGTCAGGCCATAAATTTTTACGGACATCTATTTCTCCTTACGTTCAGCCATGGAAATTTCGTATGAGCGAGCCTGATAGCCACGCGTCAGTGCAGGCCAACAGTCTGACTCGAGATCGGGAGCAACCTTGCGTAAAGAACGCAATAAACGCGCCAGGTTTTCTGCACGCAGCGCCTGTGTCATGCGTCCCTGGCGAGCCCGGTCAAAGTCGATCAGCCAGACCCGCAGCTGATCATCCACCATGAGATTAAAGACATTTAAATCTGCATGCCAGACTCCGGCATCATGCATGTCGGCAATGACACGCCCGGCTTCAAACCAGACCTCTGCATTAGAAAAAACTGCCAGCGGTCTGGCATCAGGAATCCGGGCCGTCACGAGCGCGGCCCGATAAAGCAGTCCCACTCGCCACACCGCCGCAGCCAGGGGTTGAGGCACCGGCAAGCCTGACGACCACATCGCATGCATGATGGAGAACTCGGTAAAAGAACGTGCACGCGTTGCACCGAGCCACAGGTACTGGTCGCTCAAGAGGCGCTGCGCCCATCCTCCACGCCGATAATGCCGCAACACAGCGGCCCTCCTGCCCAGCCGGATAAACCAGGCGGCAGCACGTCCGCCTGCCTGAACCTTTTCAGCGTGCAAGACAGGGTTGGCCGGATCAAACCAGCCTGACGGGTCGGCAAGCTCTGACAGACTCGTGTCGTAGCGTATTTCGCCATCTGCAAGTCGCACAATACACAGCGATGGGTTCTGCACATTAATCATCACGATTACGCATCCAGTCCGCCACTCCAAAAAAAATTTCCAGCAGGCGATCACTGCGCTCGGTCGGATACCCAAGATCCTGCATCGCGCGTGCCATGCACAGCAACCACTGGTCACGCTCTTTGATGCCAATCGAATACGGCAAATGCCGCGCGCGCAGTCGTGGGTGACCAAAACGCTCAATGTAAAGCTGGGGACCACCAAAATAACCGCATAGGTACCAGAAGAGTTTGTCGCGCGCCTGATCAAGTGACTGACCATGCACGTCACGCAATACCGTCAAATCCAGATCAACATCCATCACATCATAAAAACGATCCACCAGGGCACGAATACCCGGCTCGCCACCGAGCAGGATAAAAACAGAGTCCGCAGCAGGCGCAAGGGCGTCTGAGCCAGAGAGTACAGAAGCAGATTCGGATGTATTCATTTCAGGTTTGACGCAAAATAGTAAGCGGTGGGGTTTTTAGCACGCCCCGCAAGGCCAGGGCACCGGCAAGCCATGCCCCAAGCATACACACGACCACACCCAGAATCCAGGGCCACAAGCTCAATCGCATGTCGAACTCAAACACCCAGGTCGACAGGGCCCATGCAGCCAGTGTTGCACCGCCAGCAGCGAGCAGACCCGCCAGCGCGCCGATAGAGAGCAATTCAATTCTCTGCACGCGAGCCAGTTGCTTGCGCGAAGCACCAAAAGCCCTCAACAACGCAGCTTCACGGACTCGCTCGTCGCGCGTGGCAGACAGGGCGGCAGCCAGTACCACCGCGCCCGCCAGCACAGAAAATACAAAGAGTCCCTGCACAGCCACCGCTACCTTGTCGAGGATGGACTGCAGTTGCGCCAATATCGCCCCCACATCAAAGACGGTCAGATTAGGAAACTGTCCGACCAGACTCTGAACGACTCCTGACTGCTCGGGCTTGAGATGAAATGCTGTCATCCAGGTGCGGGGCGCGTCTTTCAGCGCGGCGGGTGTCAGGATCGCAAAAAAATTCGCACGCATTGAATCCCAGTCGACCCGACGAATGCTCGTCACAAGTACGCTGACCGGTTGACCTGCCACATCAAACTCAAGGGTATCACCCAGATTCAGACGCAAGGATTTTGCCAGTCCGATTTCGAGTGACACCTCGGGCGCAGCAGGGTTGAGTTCACGCCCACTGGTGATTTGCGCAGCATCCGGAACATGCTCAGCATAGGACAAGTTGAATTCACGTTCGATCAGGCGCTGTGCACGCTCTTCGTCAAAATCCACGGCACTCAAAGGCTGGCCATTGCGTTCAACCAGACGGCCCCGCACCATCGGAGATAGTGCTGACTGACTGAGACCGGCCTGAGCCAGGGCACGCATCACCGCATCTTTCTGGTCGTCCAGCACATTGATCAAAAACCGATTGGGCGCGTCGGGAGGAAGAGTACGCTGCCAGCCAGCAATTAAATCCGTTCGCACGATCGTCAGGAGCAAGATCGCCATCATCCCGACAGCCAGAGCGCTGGTCTGTGCAATCGTCGCCCCCCGACGCCGCACAACACCCGCCAACGCAAAACGTAAAACCGGGTAGTGCTGCAGTCGGCTGCGCAAATGTGAAAGTGCCCAGAGTGCCCCGGCACACACCAGACTGAACAGCACGGTCGCCGCCAGAAACCCGCCAGCCAGTCCGGCACCAAGCTTGATATCATGCGCAACCCACCACATCAGACCGGTAAAGCCCGCCAGCCCTACCGCGATACCTGCCCAGCTTTGCAAGGGGAACCGCGTGTCCTGTGCCCTGAGAATTTGTGCGGGTGAGACGTGACGTAAGGCCTGTACAGGCGGCCAGGCAAAAGCAAGCAGCAGCCAGATACCGGTAAACAAGCCCTGCAATGCAGGCGTCACGCCCGAGCCGGGTAATTCTGTGCCGAGCAAACTGCTCAGCGCCTGAACCATGAGCGTTTGCGCCGCCCAGCCCAGCACCGTGCCAATCAGCGCACCGGACACGCCCACAATCAAAAACTCTCCGACCAGAATGGTCGTGACATCTGACTGTGTCGCGCCCAGGCTGCGCATCACCGCCACACTATGACGGTGGCGCTGACCGAACCGGCGGGCGGCGAGTGCCACGGCCACTGCCGCGATCAATACGGCCAGCATTGCGACCAGCGCCAGGAATTGCTGTGCCCGATCAAGTGAACGACGGATTTCAGGTCGGCCTGTTTCAACTGTCACAATTTTTTGACCCACTTTAAGCTCGCCAGTGAGCCAGCGCTTGTAAGACGCAATATCCGAGGCCGCGCCAGCCAGCAGGAGCGCATATCCGATGCGGCTACCTGGCGCGATCAGCCCCGTGCGGGTGAGGTCTTCAGCTCGCATCATGACGCGGGGTGCCAGATTGACAAATTGCGGGCCACGATCAGGTTCATAGCGAATAATGCGGGCAACAGTCAGCTGTAAATCGCCAACCTTCAGCGCATCACCCACCTGTAAACCTGTCTGAACCAGCACCTGCGGATCGACCCAGACCTGACCGATCTCTGGCGCATACTGCGTGACGACAGCCTCAGCGCCGGGCGCATCAGTGGTCAGCAGGCTGCCTCGCAGGGGGTAACCCTGCTGTACGGCTTTGATTGAAGAAAGCTGCACCTGTGTGCCTGAGCCGACCATGGAAGGAAACTGCCAGGTTTTGACAACCTTCAGACCAGTCTCCTGCGCGCGCGTCGTCAGCACGTCTTCAAAGGGTGCATCAGCCTCCACAACAAGATCAGCACCCAGCATCTGAAGCGCATCGCGCTCAAGCGCGCGACTGACGCGATCGGCAAGAAAGCCAACACTGGTCACTGCTGCGACAGCAATCACCACTGCGAGTAATAACAAGCGCAAGTCACCTGCACGTGCATCACGCCAAGCCTGTTGGGCGGCGAGTTTCCAGTTTTTCAATTTAATCCGATGTATCTAAATAAAAGGCATAGACAATAAAAGGCGTGAGCAAAAAATTATTTTTGTCGCAGCCGGTCAAGTGCTTCCTGCAAACGATCAACTGCAATCACCTCCAGCCCTTCGATTGGCTGGCGCGGGGCGTTGGCCTTGGGAATGATGGCCATCGAGAAGCCAAGTTTGGCGGCTTCACGCAAGCGCTCCTGACCACGGGGTGCAGGTCTGACTTCACCGGCCAGACCCACTTCCCCAAAGGCGATGAGCCCTTTGGGCAGCGGGCGGTCTCGCAGCGAAGAAATAATGGCTAACAAGACTGCCAGGTCAGCTGCGGGCTCTGTGATGCGCACACCACCCACTGCATTGACAAAGACATCCTGGTCAAAGGTCGAGACCCCGGCGTGCCGATGCAACACCGCAAGCAGCATGGCAAGACGGTTGCCTTCCAGGCCAACCGACAAGCGCCTGGGGTTAGGCACATGCGCGCTGTCCACCAGCGCCTGAATTTCAACCAGCAATGGTCGGGTGCCTTCCTGGGTGGCCATGACGCAGGTGCCAGACACTTCGTTCGGATGCTGTGAGAGAAACAACGCCGAAGGATTGGAGACGCCACGCAGGCCACGATCCGTCATGGCAAAAACACCTAGTTCATTGACTGCACCAAAACGGTTTTTAAAGGCCCGGATCAAACGGAAAGACGAGTGCGTATCACCCTCAAAATACAGAACGGTATCCACAATATGCTCAAGCACACGCGGCCCTGCCAGCGTGCCATCTTTGGTCACATGGCCAATCATGACAATCGGGATGCCTGCCTGTTTAGCCAGACGTGTCAATTGTGCCGCGCACTCTTTGACTTGCGAAACAGAGCCAGGCGCGGAGGTCAGCTCACTGGAATACATCGTCTGGATCGAATCAATCACGGCCACAGCAGGCTTTTGCTCAAGCAAGGCCGCCTGGATCGCCTCCAGCCGGATCTCTGCAAAAAGATCGACCGCCGCACCTGGCAAACCCAGCCTGCGCGCACGCAGCGCCACTTGTTCAGCCGATTCTTCGCCTGTGACGTAGAGCACCCGTTGCTGACCCGACATCGCCACAAGTGCCTGCAGGAGCAAGGTTGATTTGCCAATACCCGGATCACCACCAATCAGCACCACGGCACCCGCGACCAGCCCGCCTCCAAGCACCCTGTCAAACTCGGCAATGCCGGTGGAAATGCGAGGCAATTCGAGTGCTTCCACATCAGCCAGGCTGCGCAGAGGCGTCGAGGTAGTGAGCGGCGCGTAACGATGTTCGCTATGCGCGCCCGCCCCTGTATCCCTGGATTCTTCGAGTGAATTCCAGGCGTTGCAATGCGAACACTGGCCCAGCCATTTCGGGCTGGTACCGCCACACTCCGCGCAGGTAAATATTGTTTTAACTTTAGCCATGTAGCAGTGTAAACAATGCAGGGCCCCGAGGGGCCAATAGCCCTGGCAAAAGGCTCAGACCGGTCAGGTCAGTCAGGACGAGGTGCTGCCCAGACTGCCACCACCATCAATGCCAATGATCTGGCCCGTAATGAAACCAGCATCTGCAGACAATAAAAAGGCAATCAGCGCAGCCACTTCGTTGGCGGTACCCAGACGCCCCATAGGGACCATCCCTGCTGTCTGGATACTGGAGTCTCCGGTCGGCATGGCATTCATGAAGAGTTCTGTATCGATCGCGCCAGGGGCCACGGCATTGACCGTAATGCCATACTCGGCAAGGTCGAGTGCCCAGGTGCGTGTGCAGCCAATGATTGCGCTTTTAGCTGCGGCGTAACTCGTCGCGTCGCGCGCGCCACGCACAGCCAGGCTGCATAAATTGATAATGCGACCGTTACGGCGCAGTTTCATGGACTCAACGAAAGCCTGCGTCACCTGGACTGCGGTCCTGACATTGAGGTCAAAGGTTTCGAAAAGCGCGGACAATTCAACCGAGCCAAGTGGCTGCGAAATTGCCGAGCCCACATTATTGACCACCGCATCGACAGGAAATTTGTCGCGAATTGTTCGCAGAACATCTTCTGTCTGGCCCGCGTCGGACAGGTCACATTCGTACAGATAACCGGGAAAATCAATCTCGGCAGTATTGCGTGCAATACCCACCACGTGACAGCCTGCGTCCGCCAGTCTCCTGCTCAGTGCCCAACCAATACCTTTGGTGGCGCCGGTAATCAATACACAACTATCTTTCAAGTCCATCTCCTATCACGAGTCAAACGCCTCCCGATGCCGCTAGTCTAACGCAGGCGCGCACGAGATAAAGCCACTAGAATTGGAGTTGAACCGCATAAATGTTAAGGCTTACTTAACCATGTCAGTCAATCACTATGAAAACTTCCCCGTTGCCTCGGTGTTATTACCTCGACATCTGCGGCGGGCTGTCATCGATATCTATCGATTTGCCCGCTCTGCCGATGATATCGCCGACGAAGGCGATGCGCTGCCACACGAAAGAATCGAACAGCTCGAACGCTATCGGCACGCACTGCACACCAGATTCAGCCCCCTTGCATCCTCGACGCTCCCGTCGGCAGAGCTGGATGCAATTTTTGTACCGCTTGCGCGTACTGTAACCAGGCATCAACTGCCACTGTCACCATTCTTTGACCTGTTGTCTGCCTTTGAGCAGGATGTCACGCAGACACGCTACCCGGACTATGCAAGCCTTGCGGACTATTGCCGCCGCTCTGCAAACCCTGTCGGGCATCTGATGCTGTATCTGTACGGGGCGGTCGATGCACAAAACCTTGAACAGTCCGATGCCATTTGTACCGCCTTGCAACTGATTAATTTTTTACAGGATGTGGCGATCGACTGGAGCAAAGGGCGGGTCTATTTGCCACAGAGCGACCTGAATCGTTTTGGTGTGACAGAAACCATGATTGCCCAGACCTCACTAAGTCCCGCCTGGCGCGCCTTGATGCAGTTTGAAGTCGATCGTTGCAGGACATTGTTAAACTCCGGATTACCACTCGGTCGGCGTTTGCAGGGCAGAGTGGGACTTGAGCTGCGGCTCATTATCCAGGGAGGGCTTCGCATTCTCGAAAAAATCGAGGCCGCCCGATTCGATGTTTTTCATCATCGCCCCACTTTACGTCCCGCAGACTGGCTGATGATCATCTGGCGCGCAGGCTTTAAAAAATAATATGACTCCTATCGAATACTGTCAGGATAAAGCAGCCAAAAGCGGCTCAAGCTTTTATTACGCTTTCCTTTTTTTGCCTCCTGAACGCAGACAAGCCATCACTGCCCTGTACGCCTTTTGCCGCGAAGTCGATGATATCGTCGATGAGTGCACAGATACGTCGATTGCACGCATCAAGCTCGCATGGTGGCGTACCGAAATAGATGGTCTGTTTGAAGGCAAAGCCGCCCACCCTGTGACCCAGGCATTAAGCCCGTGGCTCACGGCGTTTGGCATCACACGCTTACGGCTTCTGGCAATCATTGACGGCATGGAAATGGACCTGGATCAGACGCGCTATCTGGACTGGCCAGCACTGCAAAAATATTGCTGGCACGTCGCCGGTGTTGTCGGTGAATTATCCGCAGGTATTTTTGGCTATCAGGATCCGAAAACAATTGAATATGCGAGCAAACTTGGCATTGCCTTTCAGCTGACCAACATCATTCGCGATGTCGGCGATGACGCACGGCGTGGGCGCATCTATCTGCCCATCAGCGATTTGCAGCAGTTCGGAGTCCGGGCCGCCGATATTCTGAACAGTCAGTACGCCGAGGGCTTTCACGCACTCATGACATTCGAGGCCGACCGGGCCCAGAAGCTTTATCACGAAGCCATCGAAGCCCTGCCAGCCGGCGACCAGCGTGCGCAGCGCCCTGGACTGATGATGGCTGCAATCTATTTTTCGCTACTGCAAGAAATCCGCCATGAACAGTGGCAGGTCTTGCACCAGCGCATTTCACTGACCCCCGTGCGCAAGCTCTGGCTTGCGTGGAAGAACTGGGTTGGAGGCGGGCGCAGTGTCATCCGCGACATCAGGCGCATCGGCCCACACGCTTGAAAGTTGCAATCATCGGAGCAGGCTGGGCGGGACTGGCTGCAGCACTCGCGCTCAAACTTGCGGGCGTGCAGACCACCGTCTTTGAGGCCGCTCCGATCACTGGTGGTCGCGCCAGGCGTGTTGACGACAAAACCATGGGTGCCATCGATAATGGGCAGCACTTGTTAATTGGTGCGTACACCGAAACGCTCGCCTTAATCCAGAGACTGCATCCTGAGACCCCGGCTGACACACTGCTGCTACGCCTGCCGATGCAACTCGAAAGCGCAGATGGAAGTTTTAGTTTGCGTGCGAGCGCACTGCCCTCTCCTATGCACGCATTAGGCGCAATACTCGGTGCAAAA
This sequence comes from Alcaligenaceae bacterium, assembly GCA_947379755.1. Classification (GTDB taxonomy): domain Bacteria; phylum Pseudomonadota; class Gammaproteobacteria; order Burkholderiales; family Burkholderiaceae_B; genus Zwartia. The sequence continues at coordinate 26,398 of CANCOC010000014.1, forward strand.
GGACTCGGACTGAAAGACAAGTGGCATGCGATCCGGATGATTGCCTCTCTGCGTATCAAAAAATGGCAAGCCTCCCCACTGCAAACTGTCTCGCAATTATTCAGTCAGTACAGCCAGACCCAATCGCTTTGTCAGCATCTATGGCAACCCTTGTGCCTGGCCACGCTCAATACGCCTGTCGAACTGGCAAGCGCACAATTATTTCTCAATGTCCTGCGTGACAGTCTCGATGCACCCACCCGGCATTCAGACCTGATCGTGCCACGCGTGGATCTCACTACACTCTGGCCCGAAGCTGCGGCACAACAACTCACGCTGCGCCACCGCCATATCGTCAAAGAAATTCTGGTTGAAAATGATTGTGTGCGCATTGATGGCGAGATGTTTGAGGCGTGCATCGTTGCCACGCCGCCCTATGCCGTCCTGCGCATGCTGCAGTGCGATGGCCACACCCAGCAGATGCAGGCACTGAGGGCCGCGCTAGAGGCGTTTACCTATCGTCCGATCGCTACGCTCACCCTGCAACTGGAGCAGCCATGGCGCTTGCCCGTACCAATCCTGATGCTTGATGAAGCCCCAGACACTGGTCACTATGGTCAATGGTTATTCGCCAGAAAACAAGCCAATCAGTTCACCGTTGTCGTGAGCAATGCAGAAGACTTTCTCAAGCATGACCGATCAGCTTTTGTTGACGGCATCGTGCAACAGATCCAGCAGCAGGTAGCCCTGCATCCACAGGCACCGTCAGATATGCCCAAAGTCATGGCGCATCGACTCGTTGTTGAAAAACGAGCGACCTTCTCGGCAGAACCAGGCCTGATACGGCCCACTAACAAAACAGCCTGGTCCAGACTCGCACTGGCTGGAGACTGGACTGATACCGGTTACCCGGCCGTACTGGAAGGCGCCGTGCGCAGCGGTCAGCAGGCGGCACGGCAAATCATCGATGCTAGCCGCGCATGGCCTGAAACGTCATCAGGCCAAGCAGCGTCAGCAGCAGGGAACCTGCAAGACTGATCGCGGCGTAACCGATCGCCATACCAAAGTGCCCCTCTTCGAGGAACGCCACGGTCTCGGCAGAAAAAGTTGAAAACGTAGTGAGCCCACCCATAAATCCGGTAATCATCAGCAGACGCCAGAACGGGGGCCATTCTGGATGTGCAGCAACAAGGGCCAGCACCAGGCCTACGAGATAACCACCCAGCATATTGGCGGCAAAGGTGCCCCAGGGAATGGCATCTGCGTGGCGGTTGAGCCAGATACCCAGAATCCAGCGCAGCCAGGCACCACTTGTCGCGCCGAGCGCCACGGCAAGAAAATGAATCGGGGTGAGTAACTGTGTGGCCATAAACAACTCCGGATAAAAGTACTCGACCCCCGGTGCAGCAGGATCAGATCGTTGCGTGCGCGGTGATATATGCCCTGACAGACTCCACATCGCAAGGCAGCACCGTAAAGTGTTGTGGTCGCGACTCGAGGTCTTCAAAACCGGCGGGAACGGGAGCAGGATGGCCAAGCGCTTCTTCGATGACTTCCGAGAATTTGGCTGGCAATGCTGTCTCGAGCACAATCATCGGAATACCTGGTTCGACCAACGCTTGCGCAACTTTTACACCATCAGCGGTATGCGGATCGATCAGCATGCCGGTTCGATCCATCACGGAACGAATCGTGGCAAGTCGGTCGTGGTGCGTGCTGCTGCCGGCCTGGAATCCATATTTTGATTCAAACTCCGGCTTGTATGCAGAGAGATCAAAGGATCCTTTTTCTGCCAGTTCATCCCAGAGTGCCTTGACACGCGCAGGATCACGGCCGACCAGATCAAATACAAACCGCTCGAAATTCGATGCGCGTGAAATATCCATCGACGGACTGGAGGTCACAAAAGTTTGTGCTGCAACGCGTGGGCGATAAACACCTGTACGAAAAAATTCTTCGAGCACATTGTTTTCGTTGGTTGCCAATACCAGACGGCGAATCGGCAGGCCCATTGTGCGGGCAATGTGACCGGCAAGAATATTGCCAAAGTTGCCCGAGGGGACGGCAAAAGAAACCTGCTGCCCCGCTCCGGTCGTCGCACGCAGCCAGCCATGAAAGTAGTAAACCACCTGGGCGGCAATGCGTGCCCAGTTGATCGAATTGACAGCACCCAGATGCCACTTGGCTTTAAAAGACAGATCACTGGCTAGCGCCTTGACGACGTCCTGCGCCTGATCAAAGTTTCCTTTAACTGCAATATTATGGATATTGGGATCCTGCAGGGAATACATCTGTGCACGTTGAAACGCACTCATGCGGCCCTCGGGCGACAACATGAACACCGCTACAGCGTCCTTGCCGCGCATGGCATATTCGGCAGCCGAGCCGGTATCACCAGAGGTCGCCCCCAGAATATTGAGCGTCGCGCCACGCTCACGCAACACATGCGGGAACACCTGGCCCAGAAACTGCATGGCCATGTCTTTAAAAGCAAGCGTCGGTCCTTCAGACAATCCCAGCAAAAACATGCCGCCGTACAGCGGACGCAAGGGCACGATATCCTCGCTCATGAACACATCAGTACGATATGCCTCACGCGTGAGCTGATTGAGTATCGGGCGGTCAATGTCGGTCACAAAAAGCGACAGGATTTCTGCGGCAAGTGCGTGATAGGGCAAGGTCCGCCAGGATTCAAGCTGATCTGCAGAAATCGCTGGAATGCTTTCTGGGATTGCCAGACCGCCATCCGGGGCAAGACCCTCAAGCAAAATATCCGAGAACTCCAGCGGGGCCATGCCACCACGTGTTGAGAGGTATTTCATGTCAGGCTTTCCATACGCAGGCGCGTTACATGTGAACGCACAAATGGGAGTGCTTCGATCGCAGTGATCGCGATATTCACATCGCGTTCAAGTGCTTGGTGTGTCAGGAAGATCAAGTCTGCCATATCCTGATCTTCACTAGGCTGCTGGATCATTGAGCCAATCGAAATTCCGGAATCGGCAAGCAAGCGTGTCAGGTCCGCCAGCACGCCAGGCTGATCTGCAACCGTCAGACGCAGGTAATACGAAGTGATCACCTCTTCGATTGACAGGATGGGCGTATCGGCCATTGCATCAGGCTGGAATGCCAGATGGGGGACACGATGCTCAGGATCTGAGGTCAACAGGCGCGTCACGTCGACCAGATCTGCCACCACGGCCGAAGCAGTAGGCTCTTCGCCCGCACCTTTGCCGTAATACAGCGTTTGCCCGACGGCATCACCGTTGACCAGCACAGCATTCATCGCGCCTTCAACATTGGCCAGCAGGGACTTGCTCGGCACCAGCGCGGGGTGCACACGCAGCTCAATCCCCAGGGGACGTCGCTTGGTAATGCCCAGCAACTTGATGCGATAACCCAGCCGTTCGGCCATTTTGATATCAACTGCAGCAAGCTTGGAAATCCCTTCGATATAGGCCTTGTCAAACTGCACTGGAATACCAAAAGCAAGCGAAGCCAGCAACGTCAGCTTATGCGCAGCATCTACACCTTCGATATCAAAGGTCGGGTCTGCCTCGGCATAACCAAGCTTTTGTGCCTGGGCAAGGACCGTTTCGAATGGCAGGCCATGAGTCCGCATTTCAGAAAGAATGAAATTAGTAGTGCCGTTGATAATTCCGGCGACCCACTGGATTCTGTTTGCGGTCAGTCCCTCGCGCATCGCCTTGATGATTGGAATACCACCCGCTACTGCAGCCTCAAAGGCGACGATCACTCCGCGTGCCGAAGCAGCGGCAAAAATTTCATTGCCATGCTTGGCAAGCAAAGCTTTATTGGCTGTAACAACATGCTTGCCGTTTGCGATGGCTTCAAGCACGAGTTCACGTGCCAGGGTTTCGCCGCCGATCAGTTCGACCACGATGTCGATCGAGGGATCACACACCACTGCATGCGGATCGGCACCGACTACAACATCCGGTCCCAGCAAAGCGCGCGCACGCGTGACATCCCTGACTGCCACGCGCGTCACTTCAATACTGCGTCCGGCCCGGCGGGAGATTTCTTGCGCGTTGCGCGCCAGTACCTTCCAGGTACCACCGCCCACAACACCCAGTCCCAATAGTCCAACTTTGATTGATTCCATTACAGCAGCCCATCCTTACGGAACATCTCTTTAATGCCGCGCACAGCTTGGCGGGTGCGCTGCTCATTTTCTATCAAGGCAAAGCGAACATATTCATCGCCATAGTCGCCAAAACCAATGCCGGGCGATACCGCAACTTTTGCTTCCTGAAGAATACGCTTGGCAAACTCCAGCGAGCCCATGGCGCGGTAGACCTCAGGGATATGTGCCCAGATGTACATCGAAGCCTTCGGATTCTCAACCATCCAGCCGGCTTCGTGCAGGCCTTTGACCAGGACATCACGGCGGCTCTGATATTTTTCGACAACTTCACGCACACAGTCCTGCGGACCGTCCAGTGCAGCAATCGAGGCCACCTGGATTGGGGTGAAGGTTCCGTAGTCGTGATAGCTCTTGATTCGTGCCAGTGCGTTGACCAGCTCGGCATTGCCCACCATGAAGCCTACACGCCAGCCAGCCATGTTGTAGCTTTTGCTCATCGTAAAAAACTCTACCGCAACTTCGCGGGCACGGGGGACCTGCATGATTGACGGCGCCTGATACCCGTCGAAACAAATGTCGGCATAGGCCAGATCATGCACCACGATGATGTTGTGCTCAAGTGCAAGTGCAATCACGCGTTCAAAGAACGACAGGTCAACACATTGAGCGGTAGGATTACTGGGAAAACCCAGAATCATCATCTTGGGCTTGGGAATTGTTTCGCGCACCGCACGTTCAAGTTCCTCAAAGAAATCCGTCCCGGGGGTCATGCGCACAGAACGAATATTCGCGCCAGCGATGACTGCACCGTAAATATGGATCGGGTAGCTTGGATTAGGGACCAGCACCGTGTCACCCACATCAAGGGTGGCGAGCATCAGGTGGGCCAGGCCTTCTTTGGAACCGATGGTGACGATGGCTTCGGAATCCGGATCGAACTGCACATCATAGCGACGGGCATACCAATCGGTAATCGCCCTGCGCAGGCGCGGAATGCCTTTGGAGACCGAGTAACCATGGGTGGTCGGACGCTCTGTCGCTTCGACCATTTTTTCAACGATATGCGCCGGCGTCGGTCCATCCGGGTTGCCCATAGACATATCAATGATGTCCTCCCCGCGATGACGCGCCGCCATTTTGAGCTCGCTCGTGATGTTGAACACGTAGGGTGGCAAACGCTCGATACGGGGAAACTTCCTCATGATAATCCTTGAATAACAATCAAACGCGAAAAAACCAAATAAATTTTAGTTTAACGAAGTAAATAATAATATTTGCAGTGCAGCAAAACCCAATAATCTAGCGCATCATGGGGTTACCCGCAAATCGACTACAAATCAAGCAAAAAACCATATTCAAAAGAGACCCAAACATGCGCTGTGCTGCATCTGATTGCATATGAGTGCGCTATGATCAAATGAACCTGCCGGAGTATTGATTGAAGCTACACACAGATACCAACTCGGCAATGAACACCGTGACCGCATATGGCAACGGCTTTGTCGAGATCAACAAACTGCGCTACGACCATGCGATTGCGTTTGGACCTCTCGGGGCAATCGCACGCTGGCCGGCCCTGCACCCTTCAGATATCTCCACTGACCTGTTGCTTGCCGCTGCCGGAATATCCATGCAACCACTGGATCCGATGGCCTTTCTGGACGCAGACGAGACAGCCACACCACAGTTTACCGGTGAACGCCCCGAAGTCCTGCTGATTGGCACGGGTGCCAGGCAAGTCTTGCTGGGGCACCATATCATCGGACCATTACTGAAAATCGGTATCGGTGTCGAATGCATGAGCACGCAGGCCGCTGCCCGCACCTACAACATCCTGATGTCCGAAGGACGTCAGGTGATCGCTGCACTTTTGCCGGAGATTGAATGAAAATGACCACACCCATGATTGGCAAACCCGCTCCGGCCTTTAGTGCCACCAGTACCTTTGGTACGATTTCACTTGAACAATGTGCCGGACGCGGAGTCATCCTGTACTTTTATCCCAAAGACAATACGCCTGGCTGCACGACTGAAACGCAGGATTTCAAAACACTGCACGAAGCGTTTTTAGCTGCAGGATGTGTGGTGATTGGCGCATCAAGGGACTCACTCAAATCCCATGAAAATTTCAGTCTTAAACTCGAACTGCCTTTTCCGCTCATTGCGGACAAAGAAGAAATCCTTTGCAATCAGTATGACGTCATCAAGCAAAAACAGATGTATGGCAAACAGGTCCGAGGCATCGAACGCAGCACATTTCTGATAGACGCGAGCGGCAAACTTGTGCAGATGTGGCGTGGCGTCAAGGTGCCCGGCCACGCCCAGGAAGTTCTCGAATCCGCCCGCAGCCTGACTTAATCCCTTTTAAATCTGGAGAGTACTTCTTATGCCACTGCCGAAGCTACCGACTCGTCCTGCAGAAATACTAGACCTGAAGTCTTCACGCGCATCGATTGCCCAGACTGCTGCGCAGACAGAAGTCGCTGAACCCAGGCTCAGCAGCATGGAAGCCATTCTTGCCAAGTCAAAACGTCCAGGCGCCGCTGACAAGCTGTCGCCTCCCGTTCTGAGTACGAAGTCAGCCACCGGCGCTCCAGTCAAGACCCCCTCGCGTGCATCGGTGCTATCGCCTGTTATGCGTGAGGATCAGGATCAGGGCACCGCCACGCCGGTTATCCCGGCTCAGACACGCACGGTCAGCAAACCCAAACGGAACAATAAAAAATCCGGCGATCAGGGTACCCGCAAACTGTTCGTGCTCGACACCAACGTTTTATTGCACGATCCAAGCTCGCTCTTCCGTTTTGAAGAACATGACGTTTTCCTGCCCATGATGACGCTCGAAGAACTCGACCATCAGAAGAAAGGCATGTCTGAAGTCGCACGTAACGCGCGTCAGGTGAGCCGCTCGCTCGACACGCTGGTCGGGGATCACCGCAATCTTGAAGAAGGCTTGCCGCTCAACAGTCAGGGCAATAAAGATGCAACAGGCCGTCTGTTTTTTCAGACAACCGCAATGGCAAGCACCCTCCCGCCTGGCTTACCCATGGGCAAGGCGGACAATCAGATTCTGGGTGTCGTGCGCGCACTGCAGGATCTGCACAGCACGCGCGAAGTCGTGCTGGTGTCGAAAGATATCAACATGCGCCTCAAGGCGCGCACGCTGTCTCTGGCTGCAGAGGATTATTTCAATGACCAGGTCCTGGAAGACTCCGACCTGCTCTACTCAGGCGTGCTTCAGCTGCCTGAAAATTTCTGGAATAAACACGGCAAAGATGTTGAGTCCTGGCAGCAGGGAGGCACCACGTTTTATAAAATCAGTGGCCCCATGTGCAGCCAGTTCATCGTCAATCAGTTTGTCTATTTTGAGGGTTCGATGCCGCTCTACGCGCAGGTGCGCGAAGTCAGTGGCAAGACAGCGGTGCTCGCGACCCTGCGCGATTACACGCATGGCAAAAATAATGTCTGGGGTGTCATCGCACGCAACCGCGAACAAAATTTTGCAATGAATCTGCTGATGAATCCAGATTGTGATTTTGTTTCGCTGCTCGGTCAGGCGGGCACAGGTAAAACGCTGATGACGCTTGCAGCGGGTCTGGCACAAGTACTTGAAACCAAGCGCTACTCGGAAATCATCGTCACACGTGTGACCGTGCCGGTTGGTGAGGACATTGGCTTTCTGCCTGGTACCGAAGAAGAAAAAATGGGTCCATGGATGGGCGCACTCGAGGACAACCTTGAAGTCCTCAACATGGGTGAAACCGAGGGAGGTACGACAGCAACAGGCGTCACTGGCAATGAATGGGGAGGACGTTCAGCCACCATGGATTTGATTCGCTCGCGCATCAAAATCAAATCCCTGAACTTCATGCGGGGTCGTACGTTTTTGAATAAATACCTGATCATCGATGAAGCGCAGAACCTGACGCCCAAACAAATGAAGACACTGATCACCCGTGCAGGTCCAGGCACAAAAGTCGTATGCCTGGGCAACATCGCGCAGATCGACACACCCTATCTGACTGAGGGCAGCTCAGGCCTGACGTTTGTTGTGGATCGCTTTAAAGGCTGGCCACACTCGGGCACCATCACCCTGCAACGCGGCGAGCGCTCACGTCTGGCCGACTATGCTGGCGAAGTCCTTTAGCACGCAGCGACCAGCCGTTCATGCCTTCATCCTCCATGCTACATCCCCTGCCCGTTCCCCTTGCTATCACGATGGGGGATGCGGCGGGAATCGGGCCTGAAATCATTGTCAAGCTCCATGCCAAGGGGCTGGCTCAGCCCTGTGTGGTGTATGGCGACCTGACAAGCCTGCAACGCGCAGTGACCGCACTGGGCGCGCCTGTGCGCCTGATCGCGATTGACCGCGTGGATACGCAGGCGTTTGCACAGGCGGCGCCAGGCATTATGCTCGTACGCCCCACATTTCCCGCCCTTCCAGCAGACCTTCCAATGGGGCAGGTGGATGCGCGTGCGGGCCAGGCTGCGTACGATGCACTATGCATGGCGATTGATGACGCAAAGCTCAAACGCGTATCAGCGATCGTGACAGCACCCTTGAACAAAGAAGCGATGCATGCGGCGGGAATTGATTTTCCGGGGCATACCGAGATTCTTGCGCAAAGGACTCATGCCCCCCACGTTGCCATGATGCTGGTCAATGATCAGTTACGAGTCATTCTGGCCACCATTCATATTGCACTGTCACGCGTCAGCGAAACAATTACCCAGGAGCTGGAACTCCGAACGATTCAACTTGCACAACGCGCCTGCCTGGGGATGGGGATCACGCATCCGCGCATCGCGGTAGCCGGACTGAATCCGCACGCAGGTGAAAATGGAAAATTTGGCAGAGAAGATCTTGATTTCATCGCTCCAGCGATTGAGCAGGCTCAGGCACTTGGAATCCAGGCGAGCGGTCCATGGCCAGGTGACACCATTTTTATGCGGGCAAGGCGAGGAGAATTCGACATCGTCGTCGCTCAATATCACGATCAGGGTCTGATTCCGATTAAATATCTTGGCGTCGATGAAGGGGTCAATGTGACGGTGGGACTGCCCTTTGTACGCACCAGTGTGGATCATGGCACCGCATTTGATATCGCCGGAAAAGGTATCGCGGATCCGTCCTCACTCGAAACTGCGTTCAATCTTGCACTCAGTATGCTTGGCCAAAGCCGGGATAATTAAGAAATATTATGTTCTTTTATATCCTTCATTAAAAAAAGTTTTGGTAAAACCAGTTTAAGTATCGAAGCTAAGCTTATAATTTGAATAGTTTTTATACTTTCTAGGGCACCAGGCATGGGTTTTTTAACGTATTTTTCTTCACGTAAGTCGTGGCTCGCCCCTCTGGTGTGTTTGTCGTTGGCCCTGCCTATGTCAGAAGTTATAGCTCAGAGTGCCTCTGAGTCTGCAACCACAACCAAAAAACAGACTACAACCAAGCAAAAAACAACGACAACAACCAAGGCTAGTTCAACAGCAAGCAAGAAGACTACGAAGGCTAAGACCTCGACAAAAACAAGCGCAACGCGCCCGCGTCAAACACTTATACCCAGCGCCTCCAAGGCAACTTCAATGGGCGCAGTCAGGTCAAATGTGGTGTTTGTGCAGGATCTCGCAAGCAACGCCGTGGTATTTTCACGTAATGATGAAGGTGTCAGGCCCATCGCATCCATTTCAAAACTCATGACAGCAGTCATCGTGGTCGATGCCAATCAGAACATGAACGAAATAATCGAAGTCACTCAGGCTGACGTCGATCAAGTCAAACACAGCCGTTCAAGACTCGCTGTTGGTGCAAAACTTTCCCGTAGCGATATGTTGCATATTGCGTTGATGTCTTCAGAGAATCGCGCAGCAAATGCACTCGCACGGAATTACCCGGGTGGCATGACTGCATTTGTAGCTGCAATGAACCAGAAAGCAAAGCAGCTGGGAATGGCGCAATCTCACTTCGTTGAGCCGACTGGTCTCTCAAGTGAGAATGTTTCGACTCCACGCGACCTGGTCAAACTCATGCAGGCAGCTGCCTCACGTTCGGCCATCAGCCAGTACACCACCGACGACCAGCAAGAGGTTCGTGCCGGCAACAAGGCTCCCACCGTCTTTCGCAATACCAATGCTCTGGTGATGAATCCTGGCTGGGACATCAAAGTATCAAAGACAGGCTTCATCAATGAAGCGGGACAATGTCTTGTGATGGTTGCACGAATCAATAATCGTGACGTGGCTATTGTTCTGTTAAATGCAGAAGGCAAAGGCACACGTGTCGTCGACGCAATGAGAATCAAGCAACTCCTGCTCTCGCAACAAGTCGCCGCGCTCTAAGCACACTCACCCTGCCAGATCAAGCCTGGTTGTATGACGTGACTTAAAAAAGGCCTGGATTCAACCAGGCCTTTTTGCTGGGCGCGATGGATCCCATTCATTTAATCAGAATAAAAGCCTGAGGCTGTGCCGGTGAAGTTCAGGAAGCGCGTGCTCGAACCCTGGAAGGTCAGGCGCACAGTGCCGATTGGGCCGTTACGCTGTTTGCCAATGATGATCTCGGCAGTCCCTTTATCTGGTGAGTCCGGGTTATAGACTTCGTCACGATAAATAAACAAAATCAGATCGGCATCCTGCTCGATCGCGCCTGATTCACGCAAATCACTCATGACAGGACGCTTGTTTGGGCGCTGCTCAAGACTTCGGTTGAGCTGGGACAAGGCAATCACAGGACAGTCGAGCTCTTTGCCTAGTGCTTTGAGCGAACGACTGATCTCAGAGATTTCAGTCGCCCGGTTTTCACCGGCCGAACTCGCACCCATCAGCTGCAAGTAATCGATTACGATCAGCCCAAGCTTGCCACACTGTCGCGCAAGACGTCTTGAACGGGCACGTACCTCTACAGAACTCAAGGCAGGCGTTTCGTCAATATAGAGTTGAGCATCCTGCATGCGTTGTACCGCATGCGTCACACGCGGCCAGTCTTCTGCAAGCAGCTTACCTGTGCGCATGCGGTGCTGATCCAGCATCCCCACAGAACCGAGCATACGCATGGCAAGCTGGACAGCACCCATTTCCATCGAAAACACCGCCACAGGCAGTCCATGTTCGATGGCAACGTGCTCGGCAATGTTCATCGCCAGAGACGTCTTACCCATCGAAGGGCGTCCTGCAACGATGACAAGATCTCCGCCCTGCATACCAGAAGTCATTTTGTCCAGATCAGCAAAACCGGTCGGCACACCGGTCACGTCAGAGTCGCCTTCACGATGATAGAGTTCATCAATTTTGGTTACGACTTCTGAAAGCAGCGGCTGGATTTCACGGAACCCCGCAGAAGCCTTGGCACCTTCCTGGGCGATTTTAAATACCTTGGACTCGGCCTCATCCAGTAATTGCCGCGCTTCTTTGCCTTGAGGATTAAAGGCGGTCGCTGCGATCTCATCGGCGACGCTGACAAGCTTGCGCAGCATCGAGCGTTCACGAACGATTTCGGCATAGCGCCGGATATTGGCTGCCGATGGTGTGTTGTGCGCCAACTGATTGATATAGATCAGACCACCGACTTCTTCGGATTTGCCCATGCTGGCAATGGATTCATGCACGGTCACCACGTCGGCTGGGCGCGACAGGTTAATCAATCGTGAAATATGGTGCCAGATCAGCTTGTGATCGTAACGATAAAAGTCATCCTCGTTGACTACATCGGTGACGCGCTCCCAGGCCGCATTATCCAGCAGCAATCCACCCAAAACAGACTGCTCTGCTTCGACAGAATGGGGGGGAACACGCAAATACTCGAGCTGGGGATCGGACGGATTATTCATGTGTGAATCATAACCTCTGCAGGGTCTGTGTAACGTACAAAAACCCCTGGATATCGCGCCATTTAATCGGCTCCATCAACCAGCCCGCATACTTTTTTATTTTTCCAAAGGCCTTGCCCATTCTTGCAAGTTCAGAACGTACCCCGGGATCTGGATTGGCCTGCAGATATTCCTGCAGCAGGCGATCACATAAAAGCTGGCGCTCATGCGGCGTAAATTCATGCCCCCTCAATCCTGCGATTGAGGACAGCATCTGATACACGTCATAGGCCTGGCCGAGCGGGCGAGACATCGCCTCGCCAATATTTTCTTCAAAATCCACACGCGTAATACGATCATCCATGCTCATCAAGTTTCGCAGTTGTGCTCCACCGTGCACAAAGCCTGCCTGATGAAACTGCGCCATATCCTGAGCAACACGACGCATCCAGACCATACGGCCCGCAGGCGGGCTGCGCCGCACGAGGAAAGGCACGCCCTGCCCGACATATTCAAGCACAAGCAGGTTCGGCTCCCGATACAGAATCGCAGGCACATGACATCCAGCCCGATAAAGCTGCGTTAAACGATCACCCTCATCCTCAAGTCCATTGCGCAAAAGAACACGTGCCGAAGGACGTTCACCAAGCGCAAACCAGCAGGCCCAGGAAAGCATCCAGGACCGTAGGAATCGCACACAATAAACCATGCGGAAACCGATACTTTTACGCTGTCGCTTGACCACACACTGGGTGCTCCCGAGCGTAATGACCCATACGCCAGAACCTTCATGGGCGTGCTGGGCGAGCCATTGGTGCAGCTCTTGCTGGAATGCGAGGCGAGAATCGGTCATTGGAAGAGGATCAGAAACACAATCTATAAACATCCGTACGGATAATGCAAAAAAGCCGGCGAGTATGAGTCGCCGGCTTTTTTAAGCAGAACTTTAAAACTTAGACCAGGTCACCAACAACCACAACGGCGATGCTGCTTACGACGTCAGGATGCAATGCGATCTGAACTGGGAATTCGCCGACCATTTTGAGAGCGCCTTCAGGCAAACGCACCTGTGACTTCTCAATGCCAGCAAAACCAGCAGCAATCAGAGCTGTAGAAATATCCATGTTGGTCACTGAACCAAACAGGCGTCCATCCACACCAGCTTTCTGGCTGATCTTGAGTGAGTAACCCTCAAGACGCTCACCAATCGCTTGTGAAGCGGCAAGCTTTTCAGCCTGGATTTTTTCGAGCTCAGCACGGCGGACTTCAAACTCTTTCAGAGCAGTTTCAGTCGCACGGCGTGCTTTTTTCTGGGGGATCAGGAAATTACGGGCGTAACCATCACGCACGCGCACAACTTCACCGAGGTTGCCGACGTTAACGACTTTTTCGAGCAGAATAATTTGCATGGTATGCCCCTGGATCAGTTGTGGTTATCAGTGAAGGGCAAAAAGGCCAGGAAACGAGCACGCTTGATAGCGGTGTCGAGTTGACGCTGATAAATTGCCTTGGTGCCAGTCAAACGAGCAGGAATAATCTTGCCGTTTTCTTGGATGAAATCACGCAATGTATCGAGATCTTTGTAATCAATCTGATCAACATTGGCTGCGCTAAAGCGGCAAAATTTGCGACGCTTAAAGAGCGGGTTCTGTTGCGTGAACTTCTTTTTTTCTTTTTTCTTACCGAAGAAAGCCATGATATGCCTTGTTCAAATTTGTTGAATTCGCTGCGCATGCAGTCTGAATCTGGGAGAATCTTTTCGAACCGGAGCTAAAAAGCCCTGAATCCGCACGTTACTGCCTAAGCCAATTGCACCTGCCATCTGAACCAGATCTCCCATCGCGACTACGGGTAGCGCGAACGCTATACGGCGAGGAAGACCAGCTTCTGTGACTTCAGACTCATGAGAGACAATAAACTCTAAAACTGCAACCCCGGATGGTGTGTACCGCAGGGGTGATCGTTCAAGAACCTGTCCTTCAACTTCGAGCCGATTCACGGCAGACCTTTAAGACCTGAGTTACTCAGCGTCGTCAGCAACGACATCAGCAGATGCTTTACGGGCTTCGTCACGCTCAACTTGCTTCATCATGATCGAAGGCTCAGTCTGTGCAGTCTTTGTCTTGATAACAAGGTGGCGCAATACAGCGTCGTTATAGCGAAATGCGTGCTCGAGCTCATCAAGCGTTGTCTGGCCACATTCAATATTGAAGCAGACATAGTGTGCTTTGACCAGCTTCTGGATAGGGTAAGCCAATTGGCGACGACCCCAGTCTTCGAGACGATGAACCTTGCCACCTTGTGTCGTGACCATTGCCTGGTAACGTTCGACCATTGCGGGCACTTGCTCGCTCTGGTCTGGGTGGACGATAAAAACCACTTCGTAATTGCGCATGCAAACTACTCCTAAGGATGTCTGATGGCCTGTGCCAGTGAGCAAATCAGCTCAGCAAACCCAGCCATCAGTGGCAGCCCGCCAAGCCAGAAATCCGGTTGGTCGAGCAAGAAAGCTTTCTATTTTCGCCGATATAGGGGTTTTACGCAAGTTCAGGCGTAAAACCGTTCCCTGATCGAGCGTTCGATACCGGCCGCGTCCAGACCGACCCCCGCCAGGAGGGCCCCCTGCTCACCATGATCAATAAACATATCCGGCAAACCAATTTGCAGAACCGGGATAACAATGCCTGCTGCCGCAAGTGCTTCGTGTACTGCGCTGCCTGCACCGCCCATGATCGCACCCTCTTCGATCGTGACGATCCCGGCGTGCTGGGCGGCCATTTCAAGCACAAGATCATGATCGAGCGGTTTGACAAAGCGCATATCGACCAGCGTCAGGTCGAGCATTTCGGCGACAACCTGCGCTGCGGGCAAGAGTGTCCCAAAGACCAGTAGTGCAAGATTCGAACCACGCCGTCGCACAATGCCGCGTCCAACAGGCACAACCTCAAGGCCAGGCTGGACAATCGATCCGCAGCCTGCACCGCGCGGGTATCGTACCGAGGCAGGCCCCGGATACTGATAACAGGTCGAAAGCAGGAGCCGCGTTTCGTTTTCGTCCGAAGGCGTTGCCACTACCATATTGGGAATGCAGCGCAAGAATGCAATGTCGTAGTTGCCAGCATGCGTCGCACCATCGGCGCCGACCAGACCGGCACGATCCAGGGCAAAGGTGACATCAAGATTTTGCAGTGCCACGTCGTGAATCAGCTGATCGTAGCCTCGCTGCAAAAAGGTCGAATAGATCGCCACAACAGGCTTTTGACCCTCGCAGGCAATCCCCGCGGCAAATGTCACCGCATGCTGCTCGGCGATCCCGACATCAAAGTAGCGGGTTGGAAAACGCTGTTCAAACTCAACCATGCCACTGCCCTCGCGCATGGCGGGCGTGATTCCTATCAGCCGGGGATCATGGTCGGCCATATCAATCAGCCAGCGTCCGAATACTTGCGTGAAAGTGACTTTGGGGGTGCTGACTGACTTTTGAATACCGACAGCCGGATCAAACTTACCCGGCCCGTGATAGAGCACCGGATCGGCCTCAGCCAGTTTATAGCCCTGCCCCTTTTTGGTGACAACATGCAAAAACTGCGGCCCCTTGAGCTCACGCATATTCTGCAAGGTGGGAATCAAGGCCTCAAGGTCGTGACCATCAATCGGACCGACATAGTTAAAACCCATTTCTTCGAACAGTGTGGCTGGCGTCACCATGCCTTTGGCATGCTCTTCAAAACGTCGTGCCAGTTCAAGAACGGGTGGAACATGCTGGAGCACGGCGCGACCCACGTTTTTGGCTGCCGCATAAAACTGACCCGACATTAATCTGGCCAGATAACGATTCATCGCCCCGACCGGCGGGGAAATCGACATATCGTTGTCGTTGAGAATGACGAGCAAATTAATATCGGAAATGACCCCGGCATTATTCATCGCCTCAAAAGCCATTCCTGCTGTCAGTGCGCCATCGCCGATCACCGCAATGTGCTGACGCGATACGCCAGCGTTGCGTGAAGCGACAGCCATGCCAAGAGCGGCAGAAATTGAGGTCGATGAGTGAGCCGTACCAAAGGCATCGTACTCAGATTCGCTACGTTTGGGGAAACCCGAGATTCCGCCAAACTGGCGCAGCGTGGACATGGCCTGCTTGCGGCCCGTCAGGATTTTGTGCGGATAGGACTGATGACCCACATCCCAGATGATCCGGTCATGCGGCGTGTCATACACGTAATGCAAGGCAACGGTCAGCTCGACTGTTCCCAGATTCGAGGAGAGATGCCCGCCCGTTCGGGAGACCGTTTGCAGCAAAAAGCTGCGCAACTCATCGGCGAGGCGGACAAGTGTTCGACGATCAAGCTTCTTGAGATCGGACGGCGAGGCAATGGAATCTAAAAGTTCAGTCGACATAACACGCTACTTAAAAATAATCGGTTTGCACAATCACGCATTAGTGATTGCGCAGCACTATAAAGTCCGCAAGACCGGCAAGCAGCTGACCACTTGCACCGAGCGGTGCGATGGCATCCAGTGCCTCAGTGTGCAATTGTCCAGCAAACAGTCTCGCGCCATCCAGCCCCATCAGGCTGACATAAGTTGGTTTATTGGCCGCAGCGTCTTTTCCTGGCGTCTTGCCCAGCTGCACCGAATCGGCCGTCACATCCAGCACATCATCGACCACCTGAAACGCCAGGCCCATTGCACTCGCATACCCCTCAAGGGCCAGACTTTGCACCGGGTTCATGGCAGCAGCCAGACCTCCGAGCTTGACACTCGCCGACAGCAAGGCACCGGTCTTGAGGCGATGCATGGTTTGCAAGGCATCACGGCTGAGTGTTTTACCCACACTTTCGAGGTCGATGGCCTGACCCCCTGCCATGCCCAGACTACCGGCCGCACGGGCAAGCACCTGTGTCGCCTGCACGATCAGTGCAGCATCAACCGGCATCTGTGCCAGCCAGTCAAAGGCAAGAGGCTGCAGGGCATCGCCTGCCAGCAGGGCCGTCGCCTCGTCAAACTGCACATGCAAGGTTGGTTTACCCCGGCGCAGGGTATCGTCATCCATGCATGGCAGGTCATCATGCACCAGCGAATAGGCGTGCACCAGTTCAACCGCAGAGGCAGCCAAATCCAGCGCCTGATGCAGCGCTGGCGTCTGCTTCGCTGCACAAGCATGGCCCGCAGCATAGACGAGTGCAGCGCGCACGCGCTTGCCTCCGCCCAGCACTGCATAACGCATGGCCTGATGCAGACGGGCGGGCTGATCATGGGCAGCAGGTAATAGCTGACCAAGTACTTGCTCAATGTGCAAGGCCCTTTCGTTGAGCCATGCGGAAGATTCAAAGACGACTGAATTCATTCTGCTTCTAGAGAGTCTGTGTCAAAAGGACGCAACATACCAGCTTCTAAAACCTGTATTTGCTGTTCAGCCTGCGCCAGGCGTTGCTGACAGATACGCGTCAGCGCCACACCCCGACGATAAGCCGTCAGTGACTGTTCAAGCGCAAGTGCACCCGACTCCATCGAGACGACAAGTGCCTCAAGTTCAGCCAGAGCGGTCTCAAAATCCTGCGGCAGGGTTGGGTCCACAAACGGTTCTGCGCCGGACGCATCATTGGATACTAAAGATTTGGTAGCTTTCGTCAAGCGAAACTCCATACTGACAGCGCAGTCAAGCGCACAATTCCAAGATTGTACGAGATCGGGCCCTCCCTATGCCTTGGGGTACAATGTTTCTTTAATGGTGATCGGCCAATCCGATTTTTCTTCGCGCCAGAACGGCACTGTCTGACAGTTCCAACCGTCCTGGCATTTTTTATGTATGCGGAGGGAATCATGACCGACATTGGTCGGATGGCGCATTTGGCGCCAGCTCGCACCCAGCTTCCTGTCACAGCCTATTTTGACGAAGCACTTTTTGCCCGCGAGCAAGCAAGCATTTTTAAGCAGTCCTCCATTTATGTCGGGCACCAGAAAAGTGTGCCCGAAAACGGAGACTGGCGCTGTTTATCCCACGAAAACAATGGGCGTGTACTCGTTCGCGCTCAAAATGAAGTAGAGCTTCTGTCCAATGTCTGTCGTCACCGTCAGGCATTGATGCTGGGCGGCCAGACAGGCAATGTCGCGGGTCACGTGAATACGCATGGCAGTCTGGCAGGTACGGGTGGCAACATCGTATGTCCGCTCCACCGCTGGACCTATAACAAGCAGGGCACACTTCTGGGTGCGCCCGAATTTGAACACTCACCCTGCCTGAATCTGGACCGCTATCCGGTCAAGGACTGCCACGGCCTGCTATTTGAAGGACCGCGAGATCCTGTTGCCGATATCGGCACGCTTTTCAAGCGCCCGGAGTTCGACTTTTCAGGCTACGTGCTGGACCATGTCGAAGTCCACCAGTGCAACTACAACTGGAAAACCTTTATCGAGGTCTACCTCGAGGACTATCACGTTGCACCCTTCCATCCCGGACTCGGTCACTTTGTGACCTGTGACGACTTGTCCTGGGAGTTTTCCGATTACTACAGCATGCAGCGTGTCGGCGTGCATCGCGCGCTGTCCCAGCCCGGTTCGCCTGCCTATAAGGTCTGGCATGACAAGCTGCTGCAGTTCCGTCAGGGTCGGACACCGGACTTCGGTGCAGTCTGGGTGACGTATTTCCCTACGCACATGATTGAGCTTTACCCGCACGTGCTGGTGCTTTCAACACTTTACCCAAAGTCTCCGCAGGAGACTGTGAACATCGTTGAATTTTATTATCCCGAAGAAATTGCATTATTTGAACGCGAATTTGTCGAAGCGCAGCGCGAAGCCTATATGGAAACCGCTGTAGAGGACGACGAAATCGCAGAGCGCATGGATGCGGGGCGTGCGGCACTGATGCAACGCGGTATCAGTCAGGTAGGCCCCTATCAGTCTCCGATGGAAGACGGCATGCAACACTTTCACGAATGGTTTGGACGAGCGATCAACAAATGAAACGTATCTTTTTATTTCTTCTGACGAACCTGGCTGTCATGCTGGTTCTGACCGCCACGCTCAGCATGCTCGGCGTCAATCGCTTTCTGACGCAGCAGGGTCTTAACATCCAGATGCTGCTAGTATTTTCGGTCATCGTAGGATTTACAGGATCCATCGTCTCGCTGCTGATCAGCAAAAGAATGGCCAAATGGAGTACCGGAGCCACAATCATCAACCCCCAGGCACCCAATGGTCCGCAGGAGTTTTTCCTGATCGATACCGTGCATCAGCTCGCCGACCGTGCAGGCATTGGCCACCCTGAGGTGGCAATTTATGAAGGCGAACCCAATGCCTTTGCCACGGGAGCCTTTCGCAATGACGCGCTGGTTGCCGTTTCAACCGGGCTGCTCCAGAACATGACCGAAGAAGAAATTTCAGCCGTACTTGCCCACGAAATATCCCACATCGCAAACGGCGACATGGTCACACTCACGCTGATTCAAGGTGTGGTCAATACATTTGTCGTGTTTCTCGCGCGGGTGGTCGGCTATTTTGTCGATCGCGTGCTGTTGCGCAATGATAAAAGCACTGGCGTGGGTTACTACATCACAGTCGTTGTATGCGAGATTGCCTTCGGCATCGCCGCCAGCCTGATTGTGGCTTGGTTTTCCCGTCACCGCGAATATCGCGCGGATGCTGGGTCGGTCAGCCTGCTCTATTCGCGCGAGCCTATGATCCGTGCATTATCTCGCTTGGGCGGCCTGACTCCTGGCGAACTGCCCAAGAGCTTTGAAGCCTCAGGCATTAGCGGTGGCGGAGGTTTGAGCGCAATGTTTGCCACTCACCCTCCAATCGCTGCGCGCATCAGCGCCCTGCAAAAACTGCGTATTGCCTGAACTTAGTGTCCGTTTGCATGGAGCACAAGTGTGCCGATGTAAATGATTGATACGCCAAGTGCGACCAGTGCAAGCTGCGGTCCCGCCTCACGCAGGCCGCTTCGCTGATGCATCTGTGGCATCAGGTCTGCGATTGAAATATACAAAAAGCTCGTCGCAGCCACTACCAGAAAAAACGGCAACACCGGCTGCAGGTGCTCAAGGACAAAATAGCCCAGCAGGCCACCCAGCGCTGAACATAAACTTGTAAAGAGAATCAGTTCAAACGCTTTTTTTCTGGTGAGCCCCGCATTAATCAGCACGACAAAGTCACTCAGTTTATGGGGGACTTCGTGCAGGATAATAGACACCGCGGTCAGTAAACCAAGCAGGGGATCGACCAGGAATGCTGCTGCAATCAGCACGCCATCCACCAGGTTGTGCAGTGAACTGCCAATCAGAATCATCACCCCACCCCGACCTGCCTCGTGCCGGTCATGGCCATGATGGTGCTGGTGGCCGTCACCCTCGTGATGATGACTATGACGCAGGAGCGCGATTTTTTCGAGAACAAAAAATCCAATCACAGCGCCAAGCATGACACCAAACAAGGCACGCGTATCAGGTCCGCTTTCAAAAGCCTCCGGTAATAAATGCAACAGAGCGACTGCCAGCAACACGCCAACAGACAGACTCACCATGTGATGAAGATAGCCGGCAAACACGCGGAAAGCCAGCCAGCGTGCCACGATCAGCGCAAACATCCCACCCGCCACTGCAGACAGCACAATCCAGATCAACAACATATCAATGCGCCTGTTCCCAGTTGGGGCCTACTCCGACTTCTGCAACCAGCGGCACCCGCAAACTGGCTACTTCACACATCAATCGTGGCAAATTGAGCCTGACCTGCTCAAGTTCGTCGAGTGGCACATCAAGCACCAGTTCATCATGCACCTGCATCACCATCAGCGTACGCATTTTTTGCGTATGTAGCCACTTCTGAACGGCCACCATCGCCAGCTTGATCAGGTCTGCCGCCGTGCCTTGCATGGGCGCATTAATTGCGGCCCGTTCGGCTCCAGCCCTGCGGGCACCAGCAGCATTGATATCGGCCAGCCACAAGCGACGTCCGAACACCGTCTCGACATACCCTTGCGCGTGTGCAAGGGTACGCGTTTCAGCCATGTATTGTGCCACTCCGGGATAGCGCGCAAAATAACGATCAATGTAGGACTGTGCGGCATCACGCGTAATACCCAGGTTGCTGGCAAGTCCAAAGGCACCCATGCCGTAGATCAAACCAAAATTAATTGCCTTGGCCGCACGTCGCTGGTCACTTGAGACGTCCTGCAGCGCGACACCAAACACCTCGGAAGCCGTAGCGCGATGAATATCC
The DNA here is from genome assembly GCA_947379755.1 of Alcaligenaceae bacterium. GTDB lineage: Bacteria > Pseudomonadota > Gammaproteobacteria > Burkholderiales > Burkholderiaceae_B > Zwartia. The sequence goes on from CANCOC010000014.1 coordinate 47,512, forward strand.
TCGCCCGCGGCAAAAGCCTGTTGCAGGCTCGTATCGTTTGAAACATGCGCCATGACCCGCAATTCGATCTGTGAATAGTCGGCTGAAACGATCATGCCATGCGTGGCTACGAAGGCTTCACGTACGCGTCGCCCCGCCGCAGAGCGAACGGGGATATTCTGCAAGTTTGGTTCCGAGGACGCAAGTCGGCCGGTGATCACGGCAGCCTGCCCGTAGTGGGTATGCACCCTGCCCGTGACCGCATTGACCATCTTGGGAAGTTTGTCCGTGTACGTAGACTTCAACTTTGCCAGGCCGCGATACTCCAGCAATACCTGAGGCAAAGGATAGTCCTGCGCCAGCTTGGTCAGCACCTCCTCATCAGTCGAAGGTGCCCCACCCGAAGTCTTGCGCACCACGGGGAGCTTCATCTGGACAAACAGGATCTCACCGAGTTGCTTGGGTGAATTCAGATTAAAGGGCTGACCTGCCAGCGTATAGGCGCGTTGTTCAAGGTTGAGCATCTCCTGACCGAGCGCATGACTCTGGCGGCCAAGCTCCTCGGAATCAATTTTGACCCCGGCACACTCGATCTCAAACAACACACGCGAGACCTGCATCTCAAGCTGGTAAATAAACTCAAGCTTGTCAGAAGCCTGTACCTGTTTACGCAAGGCCTGATGCAATCTCAGTGTGTAGTCTGCATCCTCGCAGGCATATTGTGTGGCACGGTCGAGATCAACCTCGTCAAAGCCGATCTGGTGCACACCTTTGCCGCAGATTTCTTCGTAGCTCAGGCCCTTGATGCCCAGAACTCTCTGTGACAGATCATGCAAACTGACCGGCCGGTGCGACTCCAGCACGTAGGCCTGCAGCATGGTGTCGTCGGACACGCCCAGCAATTCAACACCTTCGTTGGCAAAGACATGCGTATCGTATTTTGCGTGATGCAAGACTTTTGTGGCGCGGGTGTCCTGCAGCCAGGGTTTCATGTGTTGCAACACGTCAGCCAGCTTGAGTTGCCCAGCGGCATCGGGACCACGATGTGCAACAGGGATATAGCAGGCGACGCCTGGTTCAATTGACATCGAAATCCCAACCAGACGCGCAAGCATCGGGTCCAGGGAGGTGGTTTCTGTATCGATTGCCACACAGTCTGCCTGACTCACACGCTCGACCCAGACTTGCAGGCTTGCAAGATCAGTCACCATCTCATAGCGGGTCGCATCGGGTGCAGCAGGCCGCTCGGGCTCGGGCGCCACTCGCGTATCCCCGGCAGGCACACGGGTGGCCTCGCCGGTCAGTTCGCGAAGCCAGGAACGAAATCCATAGCGCTCATACATCCCGATCAGCGCATCAGCATCAGGCTGGAGAGGAAGTAAGTTTTCTATATTCGGAACAAACTCGCGCAATTCACAATCCGTCTTGATCGTGAGTAATTCTCGCGTCAGGGGAAACTGACTGATCGCCGCCCGCAAGTTTTCGCCCGCCACGCCTTTGATTTCTGCTGCGTGCTCGACCAGGTTATCAATCGAGCCGTATTCTCCCAGCCATTTAGCTGCGGTTTTAGGACCGACTTTCTGGACACCAGGCACGTTATCAACGGTATCGCCCACCAGCATCAGATAGTCCACAATGCGGTTGGGTGGCACGCCAAACTTGCGCGCGACGCCTTCTGGGTCAAGCTTTTCGCCTGACATGGTGTTGACCAGCGTGACATGAGGCGTCACCAGCTGTGCCATATCCTTGTCGCCGGTCGAAATCACGGTGTGAATGTCATGTCCGGTTGCCCAGAGTGCCAGCGAACCAATCACATCGTCCGCCTCGACTCCCGCTACGTCCATGACCTTCCAGCCCAGCGCGCGGATCAGATTGTGAATGGGCTCGATTTGCGTCGCCAGATCATCTGGCATCGGTGGGCGATGGGATTTGTACTCAGGATAAAGATCCTCACGAAAGGTTTTACCCCGTGCGTCAAAGACACATACGGCATACTGTGCATTAAAGTCATGCAGCATTTTGCGCATCATGTTGACAACGCCGTATATTGCTCCTGTTGGTTCGCCCTGAGCATTACGCAAGTCAGGCATGGCGTGAAACGCCCGGTACAAATAACTCGATCCATCCACTAGCAACAAGGTTTTTTTCATGAGTAACAATAAAGAAATGACAACGCCGGTAATCCAGCAAACAAACCAAATTATGTCAGAGATGGTACATGCTGCCGAAACGCTCGCAAACATCGGCCTGGCAATCAGTGTTTTTGGCAGTGCACGCATTCGTCCGGGGTCACCCTACTATGCGCAATCAGAACAAGTCGGCGCCCTGTTAGCTAAGGCTGGCTTTACAGTTATAGCAGGTGGCGGGCCAGGCATCATGGAAGGTGTCAACAAAGGGGCCTTTGAAGCGGGTGGCACCAGCGTTGGGCTCCACATCAAGCTCAAATCTGAAGCCAAGGCCAACCCGTACCTGTCGATCAACCTGCCCTTTCAGTATTTTGTCTCGCGCAAGGCCACTTTTTTCATGCATTCAATGGCCTACGTCGTCCTTCCTGGAGGCTTTGGGACGCTCGACGAGCTCTTTGAGGCTCTGACACTGGTGCAGACGGGAAAAGTGCCTCCCGGGCCGATTATCCTCATGGGAAGGTCTTTCTGGGGTGGACTATATCAGTGGATCGAAGAACAGCTGCTGGCGCATCAATTAATCAGTCCAATCGATCAGAAGCTCTTTTTCATTGAGGATGATCCTGAAAAAGTGGTGGAGCATCTCCAGCTGTTTTACAAAGATTATCCTGGCATCGCACACCTGCAAGGCAACATGCCCATTTAGATCGCTTGCCATGCATCAGGCGTTAGAATATTTACAAGAACAGACTCATATGAATCAACAACACTCAGAGGCAACACATGGACCGCGCCGTATTCCCGATCAAGCTGAACAACCCCGACCTGCTGCGTACTCAATCCTATATCGATGGTAAATGGGTTGATGCCACCGACAGCGGACGCTTTGCCGTCGACAACCCGGCCACAG
>CANCOC010000015.1 GCA_947379755.1 Alcaligenaceae bacterium
TATACTTCTTTTCATCAGACGCGGGGTGGAGCAGTCTGGCAGCTCGTCGGGCTCATAACCCGAAGGTCGTAGGTTCAAATCCTGCCCCCGCAACCAAATACAACTGGTCGATCGCTTAGGCGCTCGGCCAGTTTTATTTTCAGCTCCAGCGTTACAAACATCGCTGATACTTGCTGCTATAAAACCCCCTCGCGCTCGCTGAAGGTCGCCAAACAACTTCATACTTGTGATCACAAGGCTTGTTTTGCAAACACATTTTTCAATGCGTGATGTATACGTAATCGACGCGAATGTGGCGCACGTCCGCATCAAACAATCAACAGATGCGTCGAATACAAGCCAGAAAAAATTAATTGAGCAAAGCGGTTGAAAAATCTATGCAACCTGATCGGTTGTGTCTAGATATGCGGCTGCACTGAATTAAACATTTATCAAACCGAGCGGTTCAATACAAAACAACAGTGAAATCTCTACGCAGCCAAACGTTCATTCAAACCTGCAATATGACCTAGTGTAGCGTATTAGAGAGTAAAGCTTCAAGCCCTTCGGTCGAAAGTACGACTTTTACGTCTGAATTCAGTTGTTTTACTGCCAAGACAGCCTGATCCAGCACTTCAGACGCGAGTAACTCCGGTCCCAAAAGCACGACGACATCCGCCTGTCCAATGGCAGCTTTGTCCAGATCCAGCCCCTTGCTAACAACATCCGCAGCCTCGATCACTAAGAATGTTGCCCTGAAAACGTAACGCTGCCCAAGAAATGGCGCGTGGCGCAACGTGAACTTCAATGCGGCAGGGTCTGAGCCAGTCTGCGCAATGATGACACGATCAACCCGAGCGACACGTTTGGCGAGAGCACCTAAAAACAGATCACGCAACGCATCACCCAAACCACTTTGCATGCCGCAGCACAGACATCCAGAATCCGAGACCTCTCCCAACGCGGGCACGTGCTGGGTACGCGCATATTCCAGCGCACCGGTACGCTCTGCTTCAGACATAAACAGGACAGAGTTTGCAAGCACGGGAGACCGTAGCAAACGATTTAAAAAATCTGTTTTGCCACGGCTGGATGCTCCAAGGATGGCCACAACCGGAATCCGACCAACCTCTCTGGATGAAGCAAACATCGCTCAGTCCAGACTCGCAGGCCACTGAAAAGCGGAGGGCTTCTTCGATAAGAACCTCTGAACGGCATCTGTGTGCCAGTCAGTGGTTCGGGCGACTGCCTGCCCTGCCGCCTCGATATCCATCATCGTATCGAGCGAACTGTTCATCGACACATTTAACGCACGCTTGGTCATCGCCAGCGCAGCAGGCGCTGCATTGGCAAAACAGACTGCCATTTGTTGTGCGCGCTCAAGCACCCTTGCCTGCGGAGTGATTTCAAGCACGATGCCTAAATGCTGAGCCTGCTCAGCATTTAACTCCCGGGCGGAGAAGGCAAGCTCTTTGGCTCGCTGTACACCCACAATACGGGGCAGCGTATAAAAGGCCGCACAATCAGGAATCAATCCCAGACGCATAAACGACAAACAAAAACGGCTGTCGGGAGCGGCCAGAATAATATCTGCAGTCAGTGCCAGGCTAAAACCCGCACCAAAGGCCGCACCTTCTACTGCGGCAATGACAGGAATTTCCAGACGCAATAAGGTTTCGATCCAGGACAGGTAGTCGTGGCGCATCCGCTCCCGCCCTTGTTCGGGAGAGAGGGTACCTGCACCCATTACGCTGATATCCCCACCCGCGCAAAACGTTCCACCTGCACCCGTAATGATGAGTGCACGCAAATCGCGTCGCGCAGGCAATGAAAAGATCACCTCTTTCAGCTCTTCGCGCATCACAGCATCAATCGCATTTTTACGCGTCGGTCTGTTGAGCGTAAGTGTAGCGACTGCGTCTTTCACTTCAAATTGAATAGCTTCCAACTCTGTATCTCCTGATATGAAACGCACCAATCTCGACGCCGCTGTCTCAATCAGGCAGTCTCAACACGTTTTTCGAAATAATTTCCTTCTGGATCTCTGTGCTGCCGCCGTAGATCGTGGAAGGAATCGCATTAAACAGTATGGCCGGGACATTCAATCCTTCCGGGCCAAAATCGCTGGTCAGTCCTGTACCGCCATGCTCCTGGGCCGAGTCAACCAACAACATGCAAATCCGCTGATAGGTATCCGTGGCCCAAATCTTGAGCAAAGAAACGCTGGCTGGCAAAACTTCACCACGCTTGACGATCTCGGCAAAATGCGTGTACGCCGCAACCAGGTCTGCCACATCGAGCATTAACTCGGCATATTTCGCAGCAAAGACAGGATTGGCCAGCAAATCCAGTTCCTGGGCCAATGTGCTCAACTGACTGAACGCATAACGGGATTGCTTGGGGCTGCCCAGGAAGATTCGTTCAAATCCAAGCAATGCTTTGGCAATCGTCCAGCCCTGATTCATTTCGCCCACCAGGTTTTCAGCAGGCACACGCACGTTATCCAAAAAGACTTCGCAAAATTCTTCGTAACCGCCAATATCCTTGATCTTGCGAATCGTGATGCCAGGCGTATCCAGATCAATTAACAGAAAACTGATACCTGACTGTTTTTTTGCCTCCTGATCCGTACGCACCAGGGCAAACATGTGTGTCGCATCCTGTGCAAGCGTTGTCCATATTTTTTGCCCATTGACGACAAACTCATTACCGTCAGCAATGGCTGTGGTCCTGAGTGCGGCAAGGTCTGAACCCGCACCAGGTTCAGAATAGCCCTGGCACCAGATGTGTTCACCCGAAATAATTTTAGGCAGGAATTTTTGCTGTTGTGCTGTATTGCCACGCTGAATCAGCAGCGGGCCGATCATCACCACGCCCATGTCGGGCGCGCGGGCTACGCCATACTCTTCCTGCTCTTCTACATAGGCAATCATTTTGGCGGGAGACAAACCCATGCCGCCAAACTGTTTGGGCCATGAAGGTGCCACCCACCCCTGCCTTGAAAGGGTCATATACCAGTCTTTGATCTCGTGCCAATGCAGGCGGCGCGGGACGTTGCGCAGATGTTGCGGGTAGTTCTTTGCATAAAAGCCTTTGAGCATTTTACGGAAATCAGCTTCAGACATATTGTCCCAGTCAGCATCTTTTGGGAACGGGTCCGACTCTGCCACTATATTTTCGTCCGGCGCTTGTGGGCACTCTTCAAAATAACGTTTGCGATGAGCATCCACATTACCCAGCCATGTCGACAGATGCAACGCGCGCTTGAAATACAGGCCGACATCACACTCATCGGTATAGCCCATCGCGCCATGAAACTGAATCGCCATCCGGCTCACTAGCAGAGCGGCGCTGGCACAGCGCGCTTTCGCGCGACTCGAAAGCAAGGAAACAGAACCACCTTGCTCAATCAGCCCAAGCACGTCGTTCAGGCAGGCAGAAGATAGTTCGACTTGTATATATGCATCGACTGCACGGTGCTTGAGCGCCTGAAAGCTGCCAATCTGGCGACCGAACTGTTTGCGCGTGTTGAGGTATTCCAGCGTCACGGCCAGGCTATGACGCATCACCCCCAGGAGTTCAGCTGACTGAACAATGCGGGCATAATTATTTGCATCACTGATCGCATGCGTGGCAACCATACCCGTTGCAAGAATGTGAGAAGCGGGTATGCGGACCTGATTAAGCGAGAGCTCACAGATCACCGAGCCATCCATGCACTGCTGACTGACCGCTGAAACACCCGCCGTATCAGCAGGCACCCAGGCCAGTACCGGACCAGCCTGATCATGGGCCAGCACGAGCCACCCATCTGCACCTGCGCCCGGCGCTACAAACTTCTTGAGGCCGTCCAGCAGATAATCCCCGCCCTCAGGCACAGCCTCGGTTTGAATCCAGCTCGCCTCAAGCTCTCCAAGTTGCTCTTGCCAGGCAAGTCCAGCGATCAGTTCGCCCGCACATAGCTGCTCAAGTAACGCGCTGCGTAAACCACCCTGCGGGGAGCGTGAGAGTGCGACAGCGACCTGAACAGCGCCTGCTATATATGGCTCCGGCAAAAGATGTTGACCAACTTCTTCTGCGATCGCAGACATGGCGCGCAAATCAAGTCCCAGGCCACCATCCTTTTCTGCCACGAGCACGGCTGGCCAGCCCACGTTGGCCAGTTCACGCCACGCAGCGCGATCCAGGCCTGAAGCCTGATCTTCACGCAGCGCACGCAGTCGCTTGATCGTGTTGGATCGGACTAAAAAATCACGTGCGCTATCTCTGAAAGCCTCAACTGTATCGTTACTCATATGACGTTCTCCACAACTATGTTTTTATAAATATATTTTTTATGCATACACGCTTTAACGTATCTGACATTGATACAGAACTGATCCAAAACATCGGCCGGACCACTCAAGTCAAGTCCTGGATTTCTGTCTCGGACAGTCCGATTTGCCGCAGAATCTCCATTGTATGGGTGCCTGAGGCAACGGGAGCATGAGCAATGGCGGCCGGCGTCTGACTGAATCTTGGTGCGGGAGATGGCTGCAACACCCCCTCAACCTTACAAAACGTATCACGGAAAACATTATGTGGATGGCTTGCGGCTTCGCCCATGTTCATCACCGGTGCAAAACAGACATCCGTGCCTTGCATGATCTCGCACCACTGATCGCGCGTGCGCGTTGCAAAAACCTGTTCAAACCGGCTTTTCATGTCTGGCCACGTCTGCCTGATGCGCTGGGTATTCAGATCCACATCCTTCATGCCCGTCTTCTCAACCAGCAAGGCGTAAAACTGAGGTTCAATCGAACCGATTGCGATCCATTTGCCATCCGCGCACTTGTAAGTCCCGTAAAAAGGTGCTCCACCATCGAGCATATTGCTGGCACGGGCATCCTGCCAGTTTCCTTCGGCCATAAAGCCATACATCATGCTCATTAATAATGCAGAACCATCCGTCATGGCCGCATCGACCACTTGCCCGCGCCCGCTCGTACGGGCCTGTATCAATGCAGCCATGACACCCGCCACCAGCAGCATGCCTCCTCCGCCAAAGTCCCCCACCAGATTCAAGGGAACCACAGGCTGATCCTGTGGACCAATCGCATGCAGGGCACCTGATAGGGCAATGTAGTTGATGTCGTGTCCTGCCGCATGCGCGAGTGGACCGGTCTGGCCCCAACCCGTCATCCGGCCAAAGACGAGCGCACCCTGCTGAGCCAGACAGACATCTGGCCCCAGACCCAGGCGTTCCATTACACCTGGCCTGAATCCTTCGATCAGCACATCCGCTGTAGCAATCATTTTCAATGCGGCCTGAACGGCTGCAGGTCGTTTCATGTCAAGCACCACCGATTTTTTACCCCGCCGCAAGACATTGCTGCGTTGTGCTTGCGCATCAGCTGCATGCACACTGGGTCGGTCGATGCAAATCACTTCCGCGCCAAGATCTGCCAGCATCATGCCAGCAAAAGGGGCCGGACCCAATCCTGTCATTTCAATGACTCTGACGCCCTCCAACGGTCCTGACATATGTTTGCTCCATTATTTTTAACAGTTTATACATCATGCGCCAGACAAGCCTCCCTATGGAGAACGGGTAATATCCATGTATCAAAAAATATCGAGCGTCCTGAACGCTCTCCGGGACAACAGATCAACTCAGGCATTTCGCCTGGATAAGGCAATGACAGCAATTATGAATCCAATCAAATTCGAAAAAGCTTCAGACGGCATTGTGACACTCACCTTTGATGCCCCCGAACAGTCTGCAAACACCATGACGGTCGCATTCAAACAGGCGTTTAGTGAGGTCATCGGTCGTCTTGAGTCTGAGCGAGACCAGATTGCTGGTGTCATCATGACTTCAGCCAAAAAGACTTTTTTTGCTGGCGGTAATTTAAAAGACTTGATGGCGGTCACGCCGGATCAGGCTGAAGAGTTTTTCGCCCGCTCCGTTACCACCAAAATGGAGCACCGACGCCTGGAAAAACTGGGCAAGCCAGTGGTTGCTGCGATTAACGGCACCGCCCTGGGTGGAGGCTGGGAACTCTGCCTCATGAGCCACGCCCGCTTTTGCCTCAATGATGACAAGATCATGCTGGGTTTACCGGAAGTCACGCTCGGCTTATTGCCCGGAGCAGGTGGTGTGGTGCGCATGACAAGAATGCTCGGGCTGAAAGCTGCCCTGCCCTATGTCATGGAAGGTAAAATCATCAAGCCTTCTGATGCGCTGCAGGCCGGACTGCTCAATGGGCTGGCCAAGGATCAGACAGACCTGCTCGCCCAGGCACGCACATGGATCCGCAACAATCCAGCCCCTGTGCAGGCCTGGGATCAGGAGGGTTTCAAGATCCCAGGTGATACGCCCACTTCAACCGAACTGCTGACGTTCATTGAGACAACCTCCGCAAACTTGCTCAAAAAAACCCGTGGCTGTCTTCCTGCACCGTCGACCATCTTGAACGTCGCGGTTCAAAGCCTGAGCGTTGATATCGACCAGGCCTTGCTACTGGAAGCACGCGGCATGACCAGCCTGGTGACACACCCTGTATCAAAAAACATGATTCATACATTCTTTTTTCAGATGAATGAAATCAAGTCGGGCAAAAGCCGCCCCAAAGACATTGCACGTGCAACCTTTACGCGTGTCGGTGTCCTGGGTGCAGGCCTGATGGGCGCAGGCATTACCTACGCCAACGTCATGCGCGGCATCCCAACGGTACTGAAAGACATTTCCATGGCAGCCGCTGAAAAAGGCAAGGCTTACACCGCCAACCTTCTGAACAAACAGATTGAAAAAGGCTTGATGCATGCCGAAAAGCGCGATGCCATTCTGGCGCTGATTACCCCGACCGATCAAGCCTCGGCACTGCAGGATTGCGATCTGATCATCGAGGCCGTGTTCGAAAAACGCGACCTGAAAGCACAGGTCACACAAGAAGCTGAACCGTACCTCATCAAGAACGGCCTGATGGCCTCGAACACGTCAACGCTGCCGATTGGCAGCCTGGCCGTTGCATCAGCCCATCCTGAAAACTTCATCGGTTTACATTTCTTTTCGCCTGTCGATAAGATGCCCCTGGTTGAGATCATCAAAGGTGCGAAAACATCTGAAGAAACTCTTGCACGCGCCTACGACTATGTCATGCAGATCGGTAAAACGCCCATCGTCGTCAATGATAGTCGTGGTTTTTTTACTTCACGCGTATTCAGAACCTTCAGAAACGAAGGGATCAGCATGCTGGCCGATGGCGCCAATCCGGAGCTGATCGAAAATGCCAGCCTTGATGCCGGAATGCCTGTCGGGCCACTCGCCGTCGCCGACGAAGTGTCGATGGCACTCTCGATGTCCGTTACCCAGCAGACCAGAATTGATCTCGAGGCTGAAGGCACACCCTACATCGCCCAACCTGCAGACGCAGTGGTGGAAAAAATGGTCCTGGAACTGAAACGTCCTGGCCGCGCAGGAGGAGGCGGGTTTTATGAATATCCGAAAGAAGGACGCAAATTCCTTTGGCCTGAACTCTCAAAACACTTCACACCTGGCAAGATCGAGATTCCTTATGAGGATATGAAAGACCGGATTCTGTTTATTCAGGCACTTGAAACAGTGCGATGCTTGCAGGAGGGCGTACTGGAATCCTCGCGCGACGCCAATATAGGCTCCATCATGGGGATTGGTTTTCCCCGCTGGACGGGTGGCGCAATTCAATTTATCAACCAGTATGGTTTGCAAGAATTTACTGCACGCGCACGCGAGCTTGAGGCAAAATATGGGGCGCGGTTTGCACCACCCGCGCTACTGCTCCAGAAGGCTGCAGCCGGCCAGAAGTTTGAATAAAGGCCCGCCAGGAAACACTGCGCTTACATAACAACAGCAACACACATTGCATGAGACCAAAATAATGATCCAGACCAAAGAACAACAAATCGTTGATGATGCAATTACTTCGCGTCATTCGATGCGTGCTTTCTTACCCACGCCTATCGCACGCGAAGATATTGAGCGCATGCTCGAAGTGGCTGCTCGTGCGCCCTCTGGCTCGAACACCCAGCCCTGGAAAGTCTATGTCCTGACAGGCGAAATTAAAAATCGCCTGTCCTCAGAAATCACCAAGGTGTACCAGGATACGACGCAATTTGAAGCACTCACTGAGGAGTATCGCTATTACCCCCATCAGTGGGAGACACCCTATATCGAACGCCGCCGCAAAGTGGGACTCGACCTCTACAAGCTTCTCGGGCTGGGACGCGAAGACAAAGCCGGCATGCACGCGCAGCATGGTCGCAATTACCTGTTTTTTGATGCACCCGTCGGCATGATCTTTACCATGGATCGCACAATGAACACGGGCTCCTGGCTGGACTTTGGCTGTTTTCTGGAAAACCTGATGGTGGCGGCGCGTGGACGCGGGATCGATACCTGCGCACAGGCGGCCTTCAATCGCTTTCATCCAGTCATTCGTCGCGTCACCGGCATTCCAGAAAGTGAAATTGTCATTTGCGGACTAGCCATGGGTTTCGCCGATCATGCACGTATTGAAAACAGCCTGATCAGTGAACGCGAACCGGTTTCCGGATTTGCCAAATTCCTGGAGTAGGATAGGGAACACAATTGTTTGCTGCCGTGCAACATGAATTAAATTCAACCTCTGTTGATTTTTAATCATTTGCACGTTCTGCACCAAACGATAAGAATCACGGGTGGTTTGACGTCACACCCCAACATTCTGAATCCTGATGTCAACCATAAAACAATAAAAAGGTTGATACATGTCAGTGATAAATGCAAGTGCCAGTCAACATGCCCCAGAAAGAATTATTTCCATTTCGGGTGCTCCCTACGATGGGTATGCTTTTGAGCAGATGCTTGCAAGTTTGTCCCGCATCGGTGCCACCCATGTAGAGCCCGCCTTTATTGTTGGCTACACAGAACCTTTTGGTGAAGATACCTTTACCCAGGCCAATGCCATTCAGTATGCGCGCTGGCTCCAGGAGGCTGGCATAGATTGCTTTGCGTTTTCATCCCATATTGATCTGGGGCGTGAGGATGCCCTCCAGGTATTTAGGGGTAGGATGGATTTTGCCCGCCGAATTGGCGCCCGCGTCATTAATACCAACGCATCAGCCAGAGCAACAGGCGAGCGGTTTTATCAAAACATCGCAGGGCTGGCCAGACATGCCGAAGAGCTGGACATGTGGATCGGACTGGAGAACCCGGGTGACGGCTCAGATAACCTGCTGAATATTGCCTCAGATGCACAGGGACTCTTAAAAAGAGTCAATCATCCCCGGGTCGCACTGAATTACGACGCGGGCAACACCGTATCCCATCGTCCAGTGCTCGATGCGACACAGGATGCACTAGATGCTCTGCCAGCCTGTCTCTACACACACATCAAGGATGTCAGCAAACAGTCTGACGGCTATTTCTTTTCAGACTTGGGTCAAGGCACTGTTGATTGCGGAAAAATCCTCCAAAACATTGCGCACACTCCGCTGTGCCTCTCTATTGAAATGCCCCTGCGTCTGCATAGACTGCCCAGCGCACAACCCAGCCGTCATCCAGAGCCTGTGCCTATCGAAACAATCGAGGCGGCATTATCCAAAGCTTTGCGCTTTGTAGATCTGCACCTGAAGCACGTAACTCATTAAGAAGGACAGGTCAATGAATCGTGTAATCAATCATCCCGATCTGGTTGTGGAAGACATGTTGCAGGGCTGGCTGCTCGCGCATTCCGACTCTGTTTGTGGGACAAATAACCCGCGAGTCATCAAACGTCTGCAGGCACCTGAGCCAGGCAAGGTGGGAATCGTCACCGGTGGTGGATCGGGGCATGAACCTGCATTTCTGGGCTATGTCGGCGATGGGATGGTCGATGCGGTAGCGATTGGTGAAATTTTTTCTTCACCTACTGCCAAAAGTTTTCTTGACGCGTTCAAAGCCGCTAATGGTGGTGCAGGTGTTGCCTGCCTCTATGGCAACTATGCCGGGGACAACATGAATGTGCGAATGGCCAGGGAAATGGCCGCGCAAGAACATATCGCCGTGCAGTGTGTGGTGGCGAATGATGATGTCGCTTCGGCACCGAAAGGGCAGGAAAATAAACGACGCGGCGTCGCTGGCGAAATTTTGATGTGGAAAGTCGGAGCAGCAAAAGCTGACATGGGTGCAGCCCTGGAGCAAGTGATCAGTGCAGCCCAGAAAGCGATTGATGCAACACGCAGCATCGGCATCGGTCTGTCTGCCTGCATCATCCCGGCTGTTGGCAAGGCCAACTTCACAATTGAATCCGGCACCATGGAAGTCGGAATCGGGCACCACGGTGAACCGGGCATTGATGTACGCGCAACGGTGACTGCTGCTGAAATGGCGGAAATGATGCTCAAGGTTGTGTTACCTGATCTTCCCATTATGCCGGGTGACAAGGTTGCCGTGCTGGTGTCGGGACTGGGTGCGACCCCCCTGATGGAGCAATACATACTATATGGCGAGATCGCCAAAATCCTGAAACAGAAAAATATCGAAATTGTCTTTAACCAGGTAGGTAATCTTTTTACCTCTCTCGAGATGATGGGCGTCACGCTCACGGTGATGAAGCTTGATGACGAGCTTCTTGACTGTCTCAGGCATCCTTGCCACTGTGTCGGCCTGAACGTTCAGGGCATGCAACCTATACGCGCCTTTACTGCGCCACCATCTTTGCCTGATATAGAACAGACGACGACCCTGATGGCGGCGGCCAACAAAACCCGCGAAATCACGGCACCCAGCATTGATATGGAGCATGCCGAGGATATCGTGCGAGAAATGATTGAGACCATCGTACAAAACCGTCAGTTCTTAAGTGAAATCGATGGGCTGATTGGTGATGGCGACCACGGCGTCAATATGGCGAAGGGATTTTCTGGCTGCGGCCAGCGTCTGGATCGTCTGGGTTCGCAAGCGCAGCAACTCCCTCTGGCACTCAAGGAATTGTCTGAGGCCCTGATGGATGACATTGGGGGCTCAATGGGACCGCTTTACGGAAACTTCTTTCTTGGGTGGGTCTCTGTCCTTTCTCCCTACCGCCTAATGGATGCTGAGCTGTTTGGACAGGCACTTGCCACAGGCATTTTGAATGTTCAGGCGATGGGTCAGGCGCAAGTAGGCGACAAGACACTGATCGACACACTGATCCCCGCACTGGACGCCTACAACACCGAACTGGCAAACGGCGGAAGTTTTCAGGCATGTCTCTCAGCAATGATCTGCGGCGCTGAAACTGGCAAAGATTCAACCAAAGATATGCAGGCGCGAATTGGGCGTTCCGCAAGACTTGGGGCACGCTCGATCGGGGTGCTTGATGCCGGGGCGACCTCGTGTTTTCTGATTTTGCAGTCGACCGGGCAAGCGCTCATCCGTCTTCTGGCCCAAACAGCCCAACACTCGAATACTTAACCTCTGCACAGTGCGTGCAAACATGATCACTTCAGGAGTTCATATGAAAATTGCCCTCGGTTGCGACGAAGCCGCTTACGAGCTCAAGCTCATCATCAAAAAACATATTATTGAGGCGGGACACGAAGTAGAAGATTTCGGCACGCACGATGCTCAACCTGTGCTGTATCCGAATATTGCGTTTGCCGTTGCCCAGGAAGTCGCAAAGGGTACATTCGAGCGCGGGCTGCTGTTCTGCGGAACTGGAATTGGCATGGCCATTTCAGCCAATAAAGTATCTGGCATTCGTGCCGCACAATGCCATGACACCTACTCTGCCGAACGCGCAAGCCGTAGCAATGATGCTCAAATTATTACCATCGGGGCAAGGGTTGTCGGACCGGAACTGGCCAAAGCAATTGTCGACAAGTTTCTGGCAAGCACCTTTGATGGTGGCAAATCGCAACCCAAGGTCGACCTCATCACAGCTTTTGAAGAAAAAAACTGATTCAACTAGATATCACCCCAAGCACACACAATCTTGTCCAGACTGAAATAGTCAAAAGTCTTTGTTGCAGCGCAGCATGCAGACAAGCTTTGACGCTTTTTTGTATCTGAGTGTAAGTACCGTGTAAACTACGCGCGGTTCTTGCAAGTAGTTTTTGGTTGCATATTCTTGTTCAATTTTTCTTATAAAAAGACACCATGGATCTCTCACTGCATACTTTTTGGATTCCGCTGCTGCA
The DNA here is from genome assembly GCA_947379755.1 of Alcaligenaceae bacterium. Taxonomy (GTDB): domain Bacteria; phylum Pseudomonadota; class Gammaproteobacteria; order Burkholderiales; family Burkholderiaceae_B; genus Zwartia. The sequence continues at coordinate 12,139 of CANCOC010000015.1, forward strand.
AATCATCGGCGTGAATATCGTTCTTTCCGGAGATAACGCAGTGGTGATTGCGTTGGCCGCCCGCTCACTTCCACCGCTTCAGCAAAAGAAAGCAATTTTCTGGGGCTCGGGTGCGGCCATTCTGATGCGTATTGTGTTGACGATTTTTGCCGTCAAACTACTCACACTCCCGTATCTGAAACTCATTGGTGCAGGACTGCTCATCTGGATTGGTATCCAGTTATTGCTGCCAGACGATGGTGAAGAAAATATTTCATCAAGCGATCATCTCATGACAGCCATCAAGACAATTTTGCTTGCCGACCTGGTGATGAGCCTGGACAACGTGATCGGTGTTGCCGCTGCAGCCAAAGGCAGCATGCCCTTGCTGGTGATCGGCCTGGCAATCAGTATCCCACTGGTGATTTTTGGTGCCACGATGCTTCTCAAAATCATGGAACGTTTTCCGATCATCATTACGATTGGTGGTGGCCTGCTAGGCTGGGTGGCCGGTGAAATGGCGATCAGCGATCCTGCGGTCAGTGAGTGGATTCATCACAACCTGCCACAGCTTCATACCTTGTTCCTGGGTCCTCTGCTCGGTCTGGCGATCGTGTTGACTGTCGGTAAGATAATGGGAAAGAAAAAGGCACACGCAGCAGCTTGACAGTTGTGATGTGAGCCATTGCAGCAGATCTGCATAAAAGACCACCGTGCCCTTGAACACGGTGGTCTTTTTACTTCAGATCCCCGGACACTCCAATCACGTCGGTTCAATCACTGATGGTTTTGATTTTTGCTGAAGACTGGTGAGAAGAATTACGCAAATAGCCAATCACTAATACAGCACTGACAATCAGCACAACCAGAACCCAGGACCAGCCAAGGAAAGGTGCAATGTAAGATTGAATGACTGGCTCGGCCAGCATCATCTGCGTTGCGGTCCATGCGAGTACAGCAGCACCGACATACATGACCTGCGGGAACCGATCCACAACCTTGAGCACCAGGCGACTGCACCACACCACAATTGGAATACTGATCAACAGACCCAGTACCACGAGCAGAAAATTACCTTGTGCAGCGCCTGCAACCCCCAGTACGTTATCCACACCCATGACGGCATCTGCAATCACAATTGTTTTCATTGCACCGAAAAAATTGCTGGCCGCATGACTCGAATCGCCCTCACCATGTGAATCGGCAGGTGCCAAAAGCTTGATTGAAATCCATACCAGCAACGCACCACCCGCGAGTAATAAACCGGGGATCTTGAGCAACCAGACCACAGCAAGTGTCATCACAGATCTGACAACAATCGCACCAACGGTTCCCCACAGAATGGCTTTCTTCTGATCAGCCGGAGGTAGTTTGCGAGCCGCCATGGCAATGACCAGTGCGTTATCACCCGCCAGGACCAGGTCAATCAGCACAATTGCACCGAGTGCATAGAGAAACTCTAGTGAAAAAATATCCATACGAAAAACTCCCGCGCATAATCAATGAGAGGCAAACCTAGCGGGATGGGAAGTTGACATGGGAGAGCGCAAAATCCTATGCCGGCATTCCGCCGCCAAGGTCTTGCTTGTAAAGAAAGGGACTGGTCCACTCTCAGTACTGATGTGCCCGGAGACCGAAGTCACGTATTGACGAACACATCACCAGAAGGATTGCCCTGCTGGTTAGCTACTCCCCTTGAAAAACACACAAGTCAGTGAAATCTGTGTTTCAGGTATGAGCGTTCACTTTAGGGCATGAAACATCATGTGTCAATGTTTAGATAAAAAACCACATTTTGTTCCAGCCATTTCAGAATAAATTCTAAAGTAATCCCTTGATCTCTACACAGCGTTACTCATAATTTTTGTCAAAACGCTTTTCCCAGGCTTCGATTTCCTCAAGGCCCAAAGCCGCGTTGTATTGTGCAGAAGTAAACATATTCTGCTCGGCAAATCCTGCGATATTGCCGTGGCTGTGCAAATACGTCAGTGCCTGCGTCATGGCATGACCGAACACACCGCGCGCCATTGCGGGGTAGATTGCGAGATCAATTCCTGCAGCTTTCAAGCCTGAGGTATGCAAACTTCTCACGGCACCGCCGGCGTCCATATTGACCACCATCGGCACCTGAACATGATCTTTCAGGTAACGGATCTGCTTCAAAATATCGGGATTAGCCTTGAGTTCAACAAAAACGATGTCGGCACCTTCGGCAGCAAACGCGCGCGTGCGACGTACCGCCTCATCCAGCCCCATTGCTCCAACGCAATCCGTGCGCGCGATCAGCACAAAGTCTGTATCGCTGCGCGCGGCCGCGGCAGCCGCTATTTTTCCAACCGCCTGATTGAAATCGAGTACCGTCCGGTCCCCTGCCATCTGAGCGCAGCGCTTGGGCGATATCTGATCCTCGATATGAATAGCCGCCACACCGGCCGCTTCGAACTCTGCAACCGTCCGGCGCACATTCACAACATTGCCATAGCCTGTATCAGCATCGCAAATCATTGGAATATTGATGCAAGAAGATACACGTCGCGCATGATCTGCAATCATGCTCAAGTCAACAAGCCCTACATCCGGACGCCCCAGCAATGTGGCCGATACGCCATTACCTGTCATATAGCAGGCCGGAAAACCAGCCTGCTCAACAAGTCGGGCACCATAGCCATCGTAAATACCAGGGGCGCACACCGCCTCGGACTGACTGAGCAACAATCTGAGTTGCTGACGTTTTTGCTTTGCGCTGAGTACGGTCATGCGAATTTCCAATCAGGGTGTTTTTGTAGAAAGGGGATCAGACCACCCAGGGACAAAATCGCCAGAATTTCCGCCGGCAATGGCTGGGCGGTATGCAGTAACTGACCATTCAGATTCAGTGTTCCCGCGGCAAAGTCTATATCCAGCAACTGACCAGCGTGCATGTCGGAGGTGTCGCACTCAAAGACTGGCATGCCATTATTAATGGCATTACGAAAAAACTGCCGTCCAAAGGATGGTGCGACGATCGCTCGTATATTCATGGCAAGCATCACATGCACAGCCTGTTCACGCGAGGAGTTGATCCCAAAGTGCGCACCGGCAACCAGGATACCTCCATGCGCAGCTGCAATTTCTGAAGCAATCGCCGGTGCAAGATGTTCAAAGGCGTGGGCCGCCACGTATGCGATATCTTTACCTGGTAAATATTTGTTTGAGCAATTGATATCCGTATTGACATCATCACCAAGAACAAATGCGGAACCTGAAACAATCAGCTTGGAGTGACTCATGCGACAGACCTCCAGGTTCCACCGTCAACGGTGCGCGGATCTGTGATGAACCCTGTCAGGGCAGAGGCCGCAACCGTTGCGGCCGAGCCCAGCCAGATGTCCGCATTCTTGTTATTCAGTCGTCCCTGGAAATTACGGTTTGCGGTCGAAATCACCGTATCACCGTCACCCGGAACCAAATGATTGGTAATGCCCACACACGTGCCACAGCCAGCAGCTTCAAAGGAAGCACCTGCAGTGGTGAGGATTTCAATGAGTCCTTCCCTGAGCGCTGCAAGATAAATCTGCCTCGAAGCGGGCGTCACGATCATCCGGACACCAGGCGCGAGCTTGCGTCCTTTGAGGACTTCCGCCGCCTGTCGAATATCGTCAAGCCTGCCATTTGTACAGGTACCAATCAAAGCAAACTGGATACGCTGGCGGTCAATATCGCTAACGGACACAATATCATCGACTTCATGTTTACGGGCAACTTGTGGTGCCAGCGTTGATGTATCGATCACGATGCGCTGAGAGTAACGCGCATCAGCATCAGCAAAAGTCGGAACGGGGGTCCTGGCACCGTGGGCGCGCAACCAGGCGAAGGTCTTTTCATCCGGCTCAAGAATGGCGGCCTTGGCACCCAGCTCTGCAGCATGATTACACAAGGTCATCCGGTCATCGATATCCATTGCAGCAACCGCGCTGCCAACATATTCAATCGCCTGATAGTTGAGACCCTCAGCGCCAAACCTGCCAAGCATCGAAAGCGTAATGTCTTTGGCCCAGACTCCTGGCTGCAGTTGTCCCTGCAACTCAATACGCACGGTTTCTGGCACACGAAACCAGAGCTTGCTGCTCATCATGACCGCCGAAACATCGGTGCCTTCAATCCCTGTACCCAATGCATTAAAGGCGCCGTATGTCACGGAATGGGTATCCGTACCGACCGTCAAATCGCCGCAAGTCAGATGGCCGCCTTCCGGGAGGACCTGATGGCAGATTCCATCACCAATGTCGTAGAGCTTGGTTTCGCGCTCTGTTGCAAAGGCTCGCATCGCACTATGAATTTCTGCAGCTTCCAGCGTGGGGGGTGGTGAATAGTGATCAAGCACCAGTGCAGTATTCTTTGCGAACTGCAATTTTTGATCACCCAGCTTGCCGATCATCTTGATCGTATTGGCCGCACGCGTGTCCGTCACCATTGCAAAATCTATCTCTGCAATCACAACCTCGCCTGCTTTCACTGAGGACTTGCCCGAGTGCCGTGCGAGTATTTTTTCTGAAATCGTAGAGCCCATTATCTTGCCTTGAATCAATTGAACTTGATGTTCTGAACGACTTTGCCCCAAGTCACATATTCTTTTTCTACAAATGCACGCATTGCTTCGGGCGTCGAAGGATCAGGCTCCATTCCGGCATTTAACAGGCGTTCGATTGTCGCCGGATCGTTGAGGGCAGTCGTGATCGCTTCATTTAACTTGTCGACAATCACGCGGGGCGTGTGCGCTGGGGCAATAAATCCATACCAGTTTGTCGCCTGATACCCAGGGTACCCCTGTTCGGCAACCGTTGGAACATCAGGCAAGGCCTGGGCGCGCGCAGCGCCCGTGACGGCCAACGCATGCAACTTACCGGACTTGACGAGTGGGACAGCTGTGGGTGAGCTAGCAAAAACAGCCTGGATATTACCGCCCAGCAAATCTGTCATGACCGGGCCACCGCCTTTGTAATTGATATGCTCAACATTCATGGCTGTCTGGCTTTTCAATAGTTCGCCAGCCAGGTGACCTGCACTCCCGATGCCTGCTGAACCATAAAACATGGGTTTGTCTTTGTCGCTTCCGGCTTTGACATATTCGGCCAGAGTCTTGATAGGAGAGTCGGCGCGAACGACCAGCACATTACTAAAGGAGACACCACCCGAGATCATGTCAAAGTCTTTCAATGTGTCGTAGGTGGTGCCGCCAGGCATATGCGGATTGACAGTCAGCGAACCGACGTTGGCCAAACCAATGGTGTAACCATCGGGTGCCGCACGCGCAATGGTTTCACAGGCAATATTGCCGCCTGCACCCGCACGATTTTCAACCACCACGGTCTGACCCAGCAAAGAAGATACCTTCATTGCAATCGTACGTGCGGCAGAATCTGTTCCGCCGCCAGGTGCAAAACCAACTACCAGTTTGATCGGCTTGTTCGGAAATTTATCCGCTGCGCCATTCTGAGCCTGAGCCATCGACAGGTTCAGACTCAGGGCTGCAACTGTTAACAGGGTTGAGTATTTTAAAAATTGAGTCTTCATCGCAAATCCCTTTGCTCCATTATTTTTTGTAATATTTTGATTCATTATCGTTCATGTCTGAAAATCAACAGCACGTGCCAGGAGTGCTGCATCGCCCCGTAAAGTAGCCTTAGCAACTTTATGTGTCGGGGTATGAGGCAATTCCTCCATTAAAACAACATAGCGCGGCACCTTAACCGCCGACAGTCTTGCACGGCACCATTCAACAATGTCCGACTCGACGAGTAGCTGCCCTGTTTTGACAACGATCGCAACCAGGATGTCGTCCTCTCCCAGACTCGACGCAACAGCCACAGCAGCACATTCATATACAGCCGGATGTTCGCCTATTACCATTTCGAGTTCTGCAGCAGCAATGTTCTCACCGCGCCGGCGAATAATGTCTTTCTTTCTGGAAAGATGAAAGTAGTAGCCATCCGCATCACGTCGTACAAGATCTCCGGTTTTTAACCATCCATCGTGAAAGGCCTGTGCTGTCTGTTCGGCATCGCGAAAATAACCTTGCATCACGATGGGATGCCTGACCCAGAACTCACCGACTTCATTGTCCTTGACGTCCTGACCAGCATCATCGACGACCCGGCATTGCGCCCAACCGATCGAGGGGTCTGGATGCTCACCGATCAGGCCCATGCTGCCAGGTCTGTACTCACCCTCCCAGGGGTTACAACAGACACCGGGAATTTCAGTCATCCCAAAGCCTGAAAATAATTTTTGGATACCAAACTCCTTACGAAATATGGGTGCTGCAAACTGGCGCACGCCATAGGCAACACGCAACGTGTGATCGGGCCGGTATTCGCTGCGATCGCGCGCACACAGAATCGTACCTATCGCCTCAATAATATTGACCACGGTTGCACGCTGATCGGCCGCAATCTGCCAGAACCCTGAGGCGGAGAACTTGGGAATCAATATCATGCATGCGCCTGCCGCAAGCGTGCCACTCAAGGAATAAAAAACCGCATTGACGTGAAAAAATGGCAGGATAATAAGGACTCTGTCTTGCGGTTGTAAATGCAGTCTGGAGACGTTTGCCTCTCCGGCAAGCACCAGATTGCGCTGACTGTGCATGACACCTTTTGGAAACCCGGTAGTCCCGGATGTATAAATGATGATGCAGGTATCCTGCGCAATTCCTTCACGGACAGGTTCCTGATGCACCGCAACATTCATGGCCCCACGCAGTGACGAAGATGACCCGGCTTCACCGTCACTGATCAACACCCAGGGGGGTGGAGACATGCCGGCCATGACTTCACCAGCGATAGTCAGTACTGCCGTTTCGGCAATCACACCCTGCACATCGGCATGCCTGAGCACATAGCTCATTTCTCGCAAACCAAAGTCCGGATTGACCGGAACCAACATCGCACCTATGCGTGCCAGAGCAAATAGTGCCAGAACATGTGTCAGATCATTGCGCCCGATCATCGCAATGCGATCACCATGGGCGACACCCTTGTCCAGCAAGACCGATACAAGTTGGTCCACTTGCCGGGCAAATGCACGCCACGACAATGACACGCTACCCTGAATCAGAAACAGAGCCTCAGGATCTCGCGCGCACCGACTCAGGAAAGCACCCTGCAAGGTACCATCATGTGCGGCAAATAGTTTCAAGACATCCAGAGGACTTTTCATCAGTCGTTAAATCTGTGGGCAAGACATGAAATCTAGTCTATAAACATTCTCGTGCATAGATATTTAGCCAAGACAACACACATGAAATCTATTTTCTGGCGAGTCGCTTTACTGACCTGCGTGCATCTCGCGGTGACGGGACCAAGCGTACTTGCTGCCAGTCCTGCAGACCGTTACCCTGAGAAAGCCATCCGCATCGTCGTGCCCTTTGTGGCGGGAGGCGGTGGAGACTTTATTGCCCGCGCCTGGGCGGACAAGTTATCGGAAACACTCAAGCAGCCCATCATTATTGACAACCGTGGCGGTGGCAATACAGTAGTCGGTACGGAAATTGTCTCCAAAGCAGCACCTGACGGCTACACACTGTTGCTGGTCAGTCCAAGCATCGCGACCAATCCAGCGCTCCTGCCCAATCTACCCTACAAAACGCCAGAAGACTTCACAACTGTAGGATCCGTCATCACCTATGCGATGGGACTCGGGGCACGCAGCACCCTTGAGGCTAACACGCTCGTCGAACTGCTGGACCTGGCGCGTCAACAACCGGGCAAACTTTCCATGGCAACATCCGGTGAAGGCTCCGCCACGGACATGGCCGCAGAACTCTTCAAGTCAGCAACAGGCGCAGACATCATGGTAGTCCCCTACAAGGGTGCAGGCCAGGGTGTACTGGATGTGGCAAGTGGCCACGTTGATCTGCTGTTTACGGGCATGTCCCAGCTTAAACCCCATCTTGACAGCCAACGCATCAAACTATTGGCCACGTCGGGACAAAACAGACTGAAATCAGCACCCGGTATTCCAACGATTGCTGAACAAGGTATCGCCGGATTTGAAGCAGTTGTATGGTGGGGCCTGCTGGCACCAGCTGGCACACCAACAGAAATTGTCGAAAAGCTGAACCGCGCACTGGCCACCAGCCTCGCCCATCCTGATGTCGAAAAGCGTCTGGCCATCATTGATGGCGAGGTACGACTTTCCTCACCACAAGAGTTCGATCGGTTCCTGCGCGCAGAGATCGCAAAGTGGGCATTATTGCTTAAGCCCGTCAAAACAGAATGACACGCACATCATATTTTAAAAAATAAAAACGGAATATTTTAAATGACTCAATCCAAGCGTCTGAACGGTAAAGTTGCCATCATTGTCGGTGCAGGCCAAGAGCCTGGAGACACCATAGGCAATGGCCGAGCTGTAGCGCAACGCTTTGCACAAGAAGGCGCCACGCTCTTGCTGGTGGATATCAGTCCTGAACACGCCGCCGCCACAATGCAGGCCATTGCGCCTGACCACTCTGTTGCCTCAATCCTGATTGCGGACATCACCAGGGAAGAAGACTGCAAGAAAATTGCAGATACCTGTGTTGAACGGTATGGACGTATCGATATCCTGCACAACAATGTTGGCCGCTCACAAGGCGACCGTAAAACAGTTGACCTTGATGTTGCGGCATGGGATGCCATCATGGGGCTGAATCTGCGCGGTATGTTTATGACATGCAAACATGTCCTGCCGGTTATGATTCGGCAAAAAAGTGGCAGCATCATCAACATTTCTTCGACCTCCTCACTTGCCGCACGCCCCACCCTGACTTACAAAACAAGCAAAGGTGCGATCAATACCATGACGCAACATATTGCAATGGAAAATGCCGCCTTCGGCGTCCGGGCAAATGCAATCCTGCCCGGACTGATCAACACGCCGATGGCCATTGAAAGGCGCGCTCGCGAAACGGGCGTGCCCCGTGAAGAGATTCGCGCTCAGCGTGACAAGCTTGTACCGATGGGATTTATGGGCTCTGCCTGGGATATTGCCAATGCGGCCGTATTCCTCGCATCCGAAGAGTCTCGCTATATCACTGGAGTATTGCTGCCTGTCGATGGTGGCCTGCTGGTCAAACGGGGTTAGGCAAATGAGAAGCAAGCTATTCGTACCCGGTTCAAGACCCGAACTTTTTGACAAGGCCTTATCGAGCCAGGCTGATGGACTGTCGTTCGACCTGGAGGATGCGGTTGCAGACACCAAAAAGGAGGCTGCCCGTCAGACGCTGCAGCAGTGGATGCAGTCCCCTGCCGTCGTACAGAGCCAAAAAGTCATCATCGTGCGCGTCAATGCGATGGACACAGCGTATTTTGCTGAGGATATCGCACAGGTCGTGCAGCCGGGCCTGAACATGATCAATCTGCCAAAACCAGAAAGTGTTCAGGATGTTCTGGAAGCGGTCAACGCAATCGAACAGTCTGAACGCAAGAATGGAGTGAATGAGGACGGTCATCATCCCGTGCGTATATTGCTCAATATCGAGACGCCAAAAGCATTACGCATCGCCCATGATCTTGCCTCGGCACATCCTCGCGTGGCCGGGTTGCAGCTCGGTCTGGCGGATCTCTTTGAGCCGGTCGGAATTTCGCGTCAGGAGCAATTTGCAGTCAAGTATGCAATGATGCAAGTCAAACTGGCAGCGGCAGAGGCTCAAGTCTCAGCCTTTGATGGCGCATTTGCCGACATTCAAAACATGCCGGGCTTTCTGGCTGAAGCCCAATTTGCAGCAAACCTCGGATACACAGGGAAAAGCTGTATTCATCCAAGCCAGATCACCGCTGCCAATCAGGCATTCAGACCGAGCCAGGCAGCAATTACGCATGCGCTGAAAGTCGTCGAGGCAGCACGTGACGCAGAGGCCCGGGGCTTAGGTGCGTATGTGGTCGACGGAAAAATGATTGACCCGCCTTTTGTCAGAAGCGCACACGCGCTGGTTGAAGCAGCCAGGAAATTAGGGCTCATTGCATGATAAAAACTTTTGGACTTCGTCAATGGCTAGCGGGTATTTACTGCCTGAGTATGTTGTTCGTCTGTATGCCCGATGATACTTTTGCACAAAGTGCGGTGAACTACCCTTCAAAACCCATCACAATTCTGGTGGGTAGCGCAGCAGGCGGTTCAAATGATATCTTTGCGCGGGCGATTGCCAAACCATTGCAGCTGGCGCTAGGACAACCTGTTGTGGTTGAAAACAAACCGGCCGCTGGCGGCATCCTCGCTAACAGCATCCTGGCCAAATCAACCCCCGATGGCTATACGCTGGCAGTCGTCTCATCGACCTTTACAACGGGCGCGGCAATCCGCAATAACCTTCCCTACAATGCATTGCAGAGTTTTGCGCCCGTCGCGATGCTTGCTAAAGGTCCATTGCTGATTACAGTGAGCCCTCACACCCCATTTCAAAATACGAATGAACTGATTGCATTTGCGCGCGCCCATCCTGGCAAACTGAATTACGGTTCCTCCGGAGTGGGCAGCATCAATCAGTTTGCAACAGAGTTATTCATGGCTGCGGCCCAGATCAAAGTCACACATGTCCCTTACAAAGGGATGAATCCTGCAGTGACGGATCTGATCGGTGGACAGATCGATTTACTGGTGGCAAGCGCGCCCTCTCTTATGGCACAAGTCAATGCTGGAAAAATACGCGGCCTGGGTGTCACGACGGCACAGAGATCCGATGTCGCCCCCATGCTGCCTTCGGCCATTGATTCCGGTTTTCCACAAAGTGCAGTCGATCTCTGGTGGGGTGTTCTGGCTCCTGCAGAAACACCCGAAAAAATCACAGAACACCTGAATGTTGTGATCAATCGGATCATTCGCTCGCCGGAAATGAAAACTTTTTTTCTGAAAGAAGGTGCGGCATCTGCACCAATGACAACAGCAGCCTTCAGGCAACACATCGAAGAAGAAATAGTCCGATGGAAACTCGTCGCACAACAAGCCGATATCCAGCCTGAATAAAAACATATGACCCACACAACTTACGCAAGCCCCATCTCAAGTGACCCGACTTCCTGCCTGCCCCCACGGTCAGGAGCAACCGGCCCGTTGTCCGGTATCCGGGTACTGGATTTATCCGCCTATATCGCGGGACCATATGGCTGCTCCCTCCTGGCAGACCAGGGTGCCGAAGTCATCAAGATCGAACCCCCTGCGGGCGACAATCTCAGAAAATATCCATCCACCCTCGAAACAGAAAGCCGAGCATTTCTTGGAGTCAACCGAAGCAAACTCGGCATCATGCTGGATCTGAAATCTCCAGAGGATCATGCAACGCTGATGTCGCTCATCAGAACTGCGGATGTACTTGTGCATAATTTCAGACCGAGTGTGGCCCCCAGACTGGGTATCAGTTTTGAACAATTGCACGCGGTGAATCCCCGACTGGTCTACTGTGCGGTGAGCGGCTACGGCGAATCAGGCCCTTTGAAGGAAAAAGCGGGGTATGACCAGGTTTTACAAACCATGACGGGGATGTGCACCCTGCAAGGAAAAAAAGAAGGTCCGCCCGAAATCCTCTATGGCTCAATTGTGGACTACTACGCTTCGGCCCTGGTTGCGGCAGGCGTGTCTTCAGCCTTGTTTGAACGTGAACGCAGTGGAGAAGGTCAGTTTGTGGGCATATCACTGCTCACAGCAGCTCTCACACTGCAGTCCGCGCGACTCATCTGGGCTGAAGGTGAAGGCCGCGAAGTAGGACGCGATATGCGTTCTGGTGGTATTACAGGTTTGCATCCGACGCGCGAGGGCTACCTGTATATATCTGCCAATACTGCGCATTTCTGGCAGGCGTTATGCCAAAAAGTCGGCCTCAGTGATCTCGCGAACGACGCACGATACGACACTGTGCGCAAGCGTGCGATGCACCAGCAGGAAATTCTGCCCAAGCTGCATCAGGCTCTCGCCTCGCGCAGTGCACTTGAGTGGGAAGCGCATTTTGGTGAAGACGTTCCCTGCTCTGCGGCAAGATCTGTTGAAGACATGTTTGATCACCCTCAGGTACTGGATCAGGACATGATCGGAGAGTTTGATCATCCTGTTGTCGGTAAGTATCGCGGGTTAAAACGCACCATCAGATTTGGTCGCACACCAGGTCCCGATCCCTTCACCGCCCCCACGCTGGGACAACATACCGAAACAATCAAGGATGAAGTCAGTCGCATCCGTTGCCTTGAAAAAAAAACATGATCATTCCAAACTCTTCAGGTGTTGCACATCCTGCGTTGCGCGTACCGACCAATGCCTGTGATGCGCACATGCATATTTATGATGCAAGCTTCCCTCAAGCCTCTGATGCAGCGGCCTTGCTTGCTGCGGCATCAGTGGATGAATATCGTTTATTGCAAAAAAGACTCGGCACCACACGTACTGTGGTGGTAACTCCACGCAATTACTATACGGACAATCGCGTCACGCTCGATGCCATCGAGCGTTTGGGCAGCCACTGCACACGGGGAGTCGCCGTCTTGCGTGCTGATGTGACCGATGCAAGCTTGCGTCACTTGCATGAAGGTGGCATCCGGGGTATTCGATTTTCACTCTACACCCCTGCAAATGCCGCAGCGACCTTTGACATGGTTGAGCCTCTAGCCGCACGCGTCAACGAGATGGGATGGCACGTGCAATTGCACTGGACGGCAGATCAGATCGCCGCGCATGAAGACATGCTGATGCGCCTGCCTTCGTGCATTGTGTTTGACCATATGGCAAGACTGCCACAACCGCTTGGCGTTGCGCATCCAGGCCATGCGATTGTCAAACGTCTGCTTGAGCGCGGGCGAACCTGGGTCAAACTTTCTGGCCCGTACCTTGATACAAAAGTTGGACAGGCTGGCGATTACAGGGATATTGATCCCGTAGCCCAAAGCTGGATCTCTACAGCGGCAGACAGAATGGTGTGGGGAAGTGACTGGCCACACCCGACCGAACATGAGAAACCAGACGATGCACAACTGATGGACCTGCTGGGACGCTGGACAGGAGACGCTTCTGTGATCCAGAAAATCCTGGTGGACAATCCACAGGAGCTGTATGCATTCGGCCAGAGTGCCTCTCGGACACCCGGCCAATAGCCTCGTATGTCTTAATCTTTCGTCTGAAGCACGGAGCGCAAGCGCTGGGCAGCCTCACGGATCATCGACTCGGTGCTGGCCCAATCGACACAGGCATCCGTGACTGAACATCCATAGGTCATCTTGGCGGGGTCGGACTGAATCGACTGGTTGCCTGCAACGAGGTTGGACTCAATCATGACTCCGACAATCGATCTGTTGCCCGCAACAATCTGACTGACTACGTCGGACATGACCAGGGGCTGTAACTCCGGTTTTTTATAGCTGTTGGCATGCGAACAGTCCACAACGATGTTAGGAGTGAGCTTGGCCTTGATCATGGCTTGTTCAGCCAGCGAAACCGACACGGTGTCGTAATTGGGCCGACCATCACCGCCACGCAGGACCAGATGGCCGTAAGGATTGCCAGTCGTATGGACGATCGCCACCTGACCATCCCCATTGATCCCGAGAAAGCGGTGAGGTCTTGCGGCAGACAAGATCGCATTAATCGCGATCGACACATCGCCGTTGGTACCATTTTTAAAGCCCACCGGTGTCGACAGTCCGGAAGACATTTCACGATGGGTCTGCGACTCAGTCGTTCTGGCTCCAATCGCATTCCATGCAATCAGATCGCCCAGGTACTGGGGTGAAATTGGATCAAGCGCCTCGGAACCTGCAGGCAAACCGAGTTCGTTGACTTGAAGTAAAAACTGTCGCCCAAGCGCAATACCCTCGTCAATCCGGAAGGAATCATCCATATGGGGATCATTGATATAGCCTTTCCAGCCGACTGTCGTCCGTGGTTTTTCGAAATATACACGCATCACAATCATGAGTACGTCCGACACTTCGTCTGCGAGGACTTTGAGGCGACGGGCATAGTCTAGACCCGCCACGGGATCATGGATCGAACAAGGCCCCACCACGACAAAACGACGTGTATCCGCTCCAGTCAGGATCCTGATCATCTCGGCACGACCATTTTCGACCGTCCGTGCGGCGCGCTCGCTCAGGGGCAGCCGGGCCTGGATCTCATCTGGAGTGGGCATCGGATGAAAGGCTGCAATATGCAGATTATCGATTGTGGGGTGTGCGGTAGAGTTTGTCATTGTTTGAATCGTGCTCTGCGAGAAGGCGCCAAAGAAAAGATTCTAATACACTCACACGATGGACCGTCCCCGCAGAATCGCTCACCTGGATATGGATGCATTTTTTGCATCAGTTGAGCTACTGAGCTTTCCTGAGCTAATAGGCCATCCCGTCGTCGTGGGAGGCAGAAATGCAATATTGCCTACAACTGATGCACAGGGTCAAAAACAGTTTGCACGCCTGAATCAGTACGCCGGCAGAGGCGTTGTCACCACCTCGACCTACGAGGCGCGTGCCTTGGGTGTCTTCTCTGGAATGGGGCTAATGAAGTCCGCCATCCTCGCGCCCGAAGCCATTCTGCTGCCTGCCAATTTTGAAGCATACCGGCATTATTCAAGATTGTTTAAAGCCGCAGTGCTAAGCGTGGCCCCGCAGGTTGAAGATCGCGGAATTGACGAGATTTACATTGACCTCACAGATATCGATGAAGACTCGCCTGCACTGGCCAGGCGAATCAAGCAGGCCGTCACCGATGCAACAGGATTAAGCTGTTCGATCGGTGTCACACCTAATAAACTCCTGTCAAAGATTTGCTCGGATCTGGACAAACCTGACGGCATTACGATCCTGAGTGTCGACGAAATTCCAGGCAGAATCTGGCCACTCGCCGCAAAAAAAATCAACGGGATCGGACCTAAAGCCAATCAGAAGCTGGCGAGTATGAATATTCACACGATTGGTGAGCTCGCTGCAGCGCCCGTTGAAATGCTGGTCGCCCAGTTTGGCCGCACGACAGGTCTCTGGCTGAACCGGGTGGCTCACGGCCTAGATGACAGACCTGTCGTGACAGAGTCAGAACCCAAATCCATCAGCCGTGAGACAACCTTTGAACGTGACCTGCATGTCAAGCACGACCGTGCGATGCTGACAGAGATTTTTACCGGTTTATGCATGCGGCTGGGTGATGATCTGGCTCGCAAAGGGTATGCGAGCCGCACCATTGGTATCAAACTGAAGTATGCGGATTTCACAGTGGTCACGCGCGATCTCACTTTACCTGTGGATATCAGTGATGGCGCGGCCATCCGAAAGGCTGCAGGGGAATGCCTCAGGCGTGTACCAATACAACAAAAAATCAGATTATTGGGTGTGCGGGCGGGAAGTCTTTCACCCGCTTGTGCGCAGGCAATCCCCGCCGGATCCGGACAAGCTGATCTGCCCTTTTGAGAAGCACTCACCAACACATTGATTTGATTGATATTTCTTCAAACGCACCTCATTCAAGAGATTTTCCGTATAACGGAGCCACCCAAACAACAAAAACGTTATAAGCAAAGAAAAAATCGTTCTTTGACCATTTCCCCTCCAAGACCTAGCCTCTATGATTCGAGAATCTTGCCAGGTCCCACATGTATCAGCCCAATATCTTTGACACGTCACGTTTAAAAGAGCGTGCTTCGCAGCTTGCCGGACAAATCCAGCGAAACAAGGACGGTCTGCTGAGTGATGACCACCTCAAGCCCCTGCGTTTGCAAAATGGTCTGTACATTCAGCGTCACGCGCCCATGCTACGCATAGCCATTGCCTACGGCATGCTCAACAGTGAACAGTTACGCGCATTGGGCCAGGTTGCCCGGCAATACGACCGCGGCTACGGACACCTCACCACACGTCAGAATATGCAGTTGAACTGGATCTCCCTTGATGACACGCCCAAGGCGCTCGCAGATCTTGCAATAGTCGGCTTGCATGGTATCCAGTCAAGTGGCAATTGCCTCAGAAACATTACCAGCGATGCGTTAGCCGGGATTGCTCCAGAAGAAATCCTGGATCCGCGTCCCTATGCAGAACTACTGCGTCAGTGGAGTACGTTCCATCCTGAACTCTGTTTTTTACCAAGAAAGTTCAAAGTCGCACTGACCGGTACGCCAGAGGATCGTGCACTCGTGCAGGTGCATGACCTGGCCTTTGAAGTCGTTCAGGCTCATCCTGAAGCGGTATTCAGAGTACGGGTCGGTGGTGGCCTGGGCCGTACTCCGATCCTTGGACCGGTACTGCGTGAACGACTCGACTGGCAGGATTTGCTCACTTATACACATGCCGTGATGCGCGTCTACAACGAACTGGGGCGTCGGGATAACTTAACCAAGGCGCGGATCAAGATCCTGGTCCGGGCGGTCGGGATCGATGCATTTAAAGAAATGGTCGAAGCTGAGTGGGCCAGGCTGCGTCATGGTGTGCACAAACTCACATTGAACGAGCTTGAACGTGTCAAGCAGGCCTTTATTGAACCTGACTGGACGCGTGGTCAGGCACTGGCGAATCTGCACGAGCAAAGCTCCGGTCAACAACAAGGCAGCTGGAATCAATGGCTCAAACGTAACCGCTTGCCTCATCGCCATGCAGGCTATGCCGCAGTGCTGATCCCCCTCAAGGACACCAAACGTGCGCCAGGAGATGCAACGAGTGATGAAATGGATGCCATTGCAGCGATTGCAGACCGATTCAGTCAGGGCTTCATTCGCGTCAGTCATACACAAGACTTTATTTTGCCAGCCGTGATTGAAAGCGACTTGCCTGCTTTATATGAAGCCTTACGCGCAATCAACCTGCATCATGCCGTAGGCGGCCTGATTGGTGCGATGGTGGCCTGTCCTGGGGGTGATTTTTGTGCACTCGCGAATGCACGTTCCCTGCCGGTCGCAGAAGACATTGCCAGCCGCTACACCTCGCTCGATGCTCAGGAAAATGTGGGACCTCTTGACTTGCGCATTTCAGGTTGCATGAATAGCTGTGGCCATCATCACGTCGGCCATATCGGCATTCTGGGCGTGGATAAGGACGGCGCCGCGTTCTATCAATTGCTGCTGGGAGGGCATTCAGGTCATGGCGCACCCGCCGCGCTAGGTACTATCATCGGCCGTGCGTTTGCCGAGGATGAAATTGCCGATGCAGTCGAGGAAGTAATTGATACCTATCTGGAGCAGCGACTCGCGGGCGAAACATTTCGCGAAGCGGTCAGCCGACTGGGCAAAGAAGTGTTTGCCGTTGCTGCGGAAGTCGTACGCAAACCCGATCTCAGAGCGCGCGATCTGTCAGATCAGGTTTCTGAAGGAGCCTCGACATGAAAGTGTGGCTCGTCGGCGCCGGCCCCGGAGATCCGGAGCTGATGACGCGTAAAGCCTGGCGCTTACTGAGTCAGGCCGATGTCATCATGCATGATGCGCTCATGGATGTGGCGGGCATGAAAGAGGCTGCGCCCTGCGCGCAGTGGATAGAAGTCGGAAAGCGCCTGGGGCAACCCTCGGTGGAGCAGGAGTTTATCTGCCGCGCAATGGTTGGATATGCCAAGCGCGGCCTGAAAGTGGTCCGCCTCAAGGGTGGAGATCCTGCGATGTTTGGCCGCGTGGCTGAAGAAATCCAGGCGTGCCGTGCGCATCAGATTGACGTTGAAATCGTGCCTGGTGTCACCGCAGCCTGTGCGGCGGCAGCGGACCTTCAAAGCAGCCTGACCCTGCGTGGCATATCAAGAAGTGTGGTTTTTGTGACCCCGCGCATCGGACGACGCGAAACCAATACACACAATGAATGGCTGTCTGCAGTCATGGCTGCCGAAACTGCCGTGCTGTATATGGCTGGCGCCCAGGCCCGTGAAATCTGCACCGCATTGATTCAAGCAGGAAAGTCCGGCGACACCCCTATCTGTATTGTCGAATCTGCAAGCAGGGCAGGCGCAAAACTTAAGCTCACGCTTGCCGACGTGGTGCGCGATGGCACCCCTTCCTATACCGGCCCTGTCAGCCTGTTGATTGGTCATGCACTCGCCCAGGCACAGGCAGACAACACAATCGACCAGCCATCGAGCGCAACGCAAGTGCTCGTGGATCAAGTCAACCCCTACGATCTTGCATTTGGCTAGATGAGTCAAAAAGGAACTGTTATGAATGCATCAATACTAGCGGATCAGCTGCAACCCGACACCATTCAAACGATCGTGTTTGATTTGAACGGCAACCGGGTGCTAGAGCACCGCGCGTTTACCCAAATCATTGAACCCGCCACACTCATTGCTGAACAAGGCGCAGGGACTCTCAGCGAACGTATACAACAGATTGCGGATCAGAGCACGGATGCAGATGTAATTGCCATCAAGTTTGGCAAGTTTGCAGACGGGCGCTCATATTCGATTGCCGCGCGCTTGAGGGAGTCAGGATTTCGAGGGGAATTACATGCCGTGGGCGACATCAACCAGGAACTTGTATTTATGTTGCGCCGGGTAGGTTTTACGCACTTTCATATTCCCAATCCTGGCACTGCAGTCCTTGCAGCGCATATCCTGGAACCCTTTGCCGGCTACTATCAGGCCGCACAAGACGGTTCAAAAGCGCCCTGGCAAGAATAAACTTTTAGCCGACACGTTTTGTTCAATGCGTGGGGTGCGCAACGCGACCCACCTACTGATCTGAACGTTTAGCGTGTCAGTGCAGAAACTTGTGCCGAGGGCTGCTCAGCAGCCACCGCGGTATCAGCAATCAATGTCACTGCATAGACCATGCAGCCGATGACCAGGGCACGATAGATCTGCTGGAGGTAAGTTTGGATGCGCATCTTGATCTGCCTATTTTTTTCACACAAACTCATTGCAAGAAATCATTGCAACTGTTGTGCCTGAAATAGAATCTTATCGACGATCGCCCCAAATCAGAACAACCAAATTCTTATTACCTTATAAGTAAAAATATCTGATTGACGATTGCCCGAGGCTGTCAGCGCTTGAGTTCATCGGAATGCCCAGATTGCTCCAGCTCGATTTTCATTTGAAGTTTGACTGCATGCACGTGTTCTTTCATCAATTGCTCAGCACGTGCACCATCACGCAAGGCAATCGCATCAAGCAGTCGATGGTGATCATCGTGGCTGCGACGAACCCAGGCAAAATCGCTCCACAAGACATTGCGATCAGAAGAGATCGGTATGTTGCGACACAGGCGCAGCATATCGTTGAGCATACGATCATCTGCAGCACGTAAGATCGCCTCATGGATCTGCACGTTAATTTCGCCAAATATCGCCCGATCAGAATCGTGTAACGCGCCCTTGTTCATGATGGCATCACCCTGATCAAGCGCAGCACGAAATGAATTCGCAACAGACTCGCTCATCCCCTTTTCAGCAGCCAGCCTTGCTGCAAGGCCTTCCAGCACACCCCGCAGATCAAACACGGCAATCAGACGGTCTGCATTCAAACTGCGCACGGTATAGCCGCGGTTAGGCTGATACTCAAGCAAACCTTCAGCAGCCAGTCCACTCAGCGCAGCTCTGATAGGCGTACGTGAAACATTCAACATTTTGGAAAGCGTCATTTCCTGGAGTTTTTCATCCGGCCTGAAACGCCCTTCCATAATTTCGGTGCGCAACGCATTGGTCACGTTTTGGGCGAGAGTTGTCACAGCCGAAGCGTGCTCGACACCCTCGCGTGGGCGAGGTTGAGTACGCTGCCTTGATGAATCGGGCAACCTACAGGAATCATTCTTTAAATCAGGGTTTGTCACAAAGGCTCGGTTCAACTAAAGAGATACGTTCAAGCAGAGCTTAACTCACGCAATATTGTATCCAAAATCACATTATGAATAATCTTTAAAGCCATTACACGCCATTAAAATATCATTTTGGATACATTTTATGTTGACAGTCTAAA
The DNA here is from genome assembly GCA_947379755.1 of Alcaligenaceae bacterium. Lineage (GTDB taxonomy): Bacteria > Pseudomonadota > Gammaproteobacteria > Burkholderiales > Burkholderiaceae_B > Zwartia. Next base: position 31,984 of record CANCOC010000015.1, read on the forward strand.
ACCAAGCTACGTACACTCAGCTCACGAGCACCATCCGACGAGCACTGAAAGCCAAATTATTTTAGGTTGACATGATGACTGCAGGTTCAGAAACGACTCAGATAAACGATGCCGACAATGCGATTGAACGCATAACAGACAATCATGCCCCGCACTACGAACCCTTCGGTTGGCATCACTGGCCGCAATCGCCCTGGTTTTCGTACCAGTTCCGTCGAGGACTGGGTGAAACTCAAGAAGGTGGCGGAGCAGTCAGTGAGGTATTCCAGGTTGCCTCCAGAATTGACCCAACCAGCGAAGAAAGCTGGCACACCGAATGGAAGCGGATCGCCGATCGCAACTTTCTGCGCGCCTCAAGTGAGGAATTGGCCGGTCATATCCGAACAGCGATGAATTGCTACATGCGCGCTGCCGACTACTACCGGCAAGCGGAGTTTTTTTTGCTGCCGGACGATCCTCGCCGCCTGGCAACATTCACCAAAATGGAACAGTCTAGCCACGGCTTTCTGCGCCATCTGAGTCCTGCTGGCGAAGTCCTGGACATTCCTTACGAAAATGGTGCAACACTCCCAGCTTATTTTGTTCGAGCGCCCTTTCCGATTGCAAAGCAACCTGTGCTGATTTGCATGGGAGGACTGGACTCCATTAAAGATGAAATGTGGTTCATGCAGGCACGTGGCTGCCTGCAACGCGGAATTTCTGTACTGATGATTGATGGCCCTGGACAAGGTGGAGCGTTACGCCGCCAGCACCTCGTCAATCGGCCAGATACAGAAGTTCCTGTCGGATACTGTATCGACTATCTTGAAACCCGTGCGGATGTGGATACAAGCAAAATTGCGGTGTGCGGTTCAAGCCTGGGTGGCTACTATGCGGCCCGTGCGGGGTGCTACGAGCACCGTTTAGCGGCATGCATTTCTCACGGCGCTGTGTTCGCGATAACTGATATGTGGGGCAATGCCGCCGAAGATCATGGCCTGGCAACGCATATCAAGTGGGTCTTTGGTTGCAACAGCATGAAAGAATCAATGGAAAAGGCGCGTGCATTCACACTCGATGGTCATCTTGAAAATATGCAGTGCCCCTACCTGGTGATGCATGGTGGCCACGATGTATTGACTGTTTCGCAGGCACGTAAAGTCTACGACTACGGAGTCGCCCACGGTGTGGACTGCACCCTCAGGTTGCTCGAAGCCGAAGAAACTGGTGCGGAGCATTGCCAGCATGACAACCCGACAATCGGGCAAGAAATTCTCGCGGACTGGCTGGCGGACCGATTCGGCATTGATCAAAGCAAGCTGCTCAAACTTTCCAGTCACCCCCTGATTTAATTCACACAGACAGTTGGAACAATCATGAATCTTGGGGTCAATCAGGTACGCGCAGCCATCGTAGCGATCGATCTGCACCGCGGTCATCTGGACATGCGCGTGGCCACGATGCCCGCGACACAGGAAATTGCCGATCAGGTCGTAGGCGCCAATCAGCGACTCTTCGATTGGGCACGCACACAATCGATACCGGTCATTCATTTGGTGACGCAATACCGGGACGCAGCAGAAATACGACTCAACGCCTTTTGGCGCACACGGGCGGAAGACCCGGATAATCCCCGTAAAAATGTACTCAGGCATAACATCATTGGCATGCCCGGCGGAGAAATCATGCCTGGTCTTTACGATGCAGCATGCGATTGGGTCGTCAACACAAAAAAAAGATACAACTGCTTCGTTGCAACCGATCTGGAGTTACTGCTCAGATCACACGGAATCAATACCCTGATCATCACGGGTGTCAATACAAACAGCTGCATTCTCTCAACCGTAACTGCCGCCTGCTCGATGGATTATGCAGTGATTGTTCCAAGCGATTGTGTCAACACAATGGATCAACCAGCCCTGCACGATGCCGCGCTGCTTTGTATCCGGACAGCTTTTGGCTTTGTCATGCCCTCTGAAGAAGTCATGCAACTACCAGAACTTGCAAAAGCGGCATGATTATTGCTTAGCGTTATTCATACTTTTTAAACCTATTTTGAAGCAGATCATCAAGCGCAGGTTTTGGTGGAACTGATTCAGTTTTCAGGAGTGACAGCATGGCCCAAACCCCAGGCGAACGCGCCACCTACTCAGCGATTGTTGATCGTCCTGTACTCAAACTACCAGACAACAACAAAATGATTGTCTGGACGATTGTTAATCTGGAAGTCTGGGATATCGGACGTCCGATGGCGCGCCAGGTTTTGCCAGCACCGACAGGTGTGGCATTGCAACCCGACGTTCCAAACTGGGCATGGCATGAGTACGGCATGCGGGTAGGCTTCTGGCGCTTTAAAAAACTATATGACTCCCTCGGCATCAAACCAACCCTGTCAATCAATGCGCGCGTAACAGTCGACTATCCACGCGTCGCACAGGCGTGCCTCGATGCAGGATGGGAATTCATGGGCCACGCTTATGAACAAATGCCCATTCACAAAGTTGAAGACCAGAAAGGCATGATTGAAAAGTCTCTCGAGACCATTGAGCGATTCACTGGCAAACTTCCGGTCGGCTGGCTTGGACCAGGATTGACACAAACCTTTGAAACACCTGACCTTCTGGCTGCGGCGGGTATCAAATATATTGGCGACTTTCCCTACGATGATGAGCCTACCCGGATCCAGACAACGAGTGGTCCGCTTGTCACTCTGCCATACAGCGTCGAAAACAACGATATACCAATGATGATCGTGCAACATCATGAAGCCGCCTACTGGACGCAGAAGTGTATCGACACATTTGATCGCTACTACCTCGAATCCGCCGAGCGCCCAAAGATCATGGCGATCGCTTTGCATCCATATATCAGTGGACAGCCGTTCCGGATCAAATATCTTGAGCAAGTGTACGAACACATCAACAAACATAGCGGTGTACTGCACTGGAATGGTGAACAGATTCTTGACTGGTACAACCAGCAAACATAATCAGCCACACCAAGTCTCCGATCCGACTGTTTACAACACAGATTACGCTCGCACAAGGTTCCACGCCCATGTCTTTTACGCTGTTTCAAATCCTCAATGGCCTGACATTCGCCGCCTTGCTATTTTTGGTGGCGAGCGGATTCACGCTGATTTTTGGTTTGATGCGAATCGTAAATCTGGCGCATGGCGCCATGTATCTCATGGGTGGTTATGTTGCCTACGCGGTTGCCACCCACTTTGAGAGTTTCGTAATCGGAGTAGTAGCAGGTGCAGTAGTCACTGCGTTGATGGGGCTTGCTGAACAGTCATTGCTGCGATTTGCAAAAGGTGTGGAGCTGCGTCAGGTCCTCATGACGCTCGGGATTGCCTTAATCATTGACGATGCTGCGCTGGTGATCTTCGGTGGCGACACGTTCAGTGTTCCAACTCCAGACATCCTGAAGGGTCCGTTCGAATTTTTTGGGATGTCTTACCCGCGTTATCGCCTGTTCGTATTGCTGGTCGGAATCGTCATATTCATTTTATTGTGGCTTCTCATGAATCGCACACGTCTGGGGGCTTTGATTCGTGCGGGTGTTGACGATGCTGAAACCGTCGAAGCCATGGGCATCAATATACGGAAAGTGTTTATCTTTACATTTATGCTTGGGATGGCACTGGCTGGGATCGCAGGAGCGTTGGGCGGTGCTTTTTTATCGCTCTACCCCAGCGCAGATTCGGAAATCCTGGTCTACAGCCTGGCCGTTGTCATTATTGGTGGCCGAGGCAGCCTCGCGGGTGCAGCAGTTGGCAGCCTGGCCGTGTCCATGCTCTCAACATTTGGTCAGGTCTGGTTTCCCGAGTTGTCCTATTTTGTTATTTTTGGGCCGATGGCATTGCTGCTGGCATTTCGACCGACGGGTCTGTTTGGTCGTCCTAACTAACAGCGAACACACTCCATGAACATGACCTCAAATAAACTCTGGACTGCTGGCGTAGTTGCATTACTGATGCTGCTCCCCATCACACTATCAGGGTACGAAACAAGTCTGGCTACCCTGATGCTGATCTATGCGTTGCTTGCCATGTCAATTGACATCATGGCTGGCTATGCAGGTCGTACTCCACTGTGCCATGGTGCAATTTTCGGTGTCGCCACCTACGTGGTCATGTATTACGTCACCTCGGCAGGCGGCAACCCCTGGATCGGCATGTTGCTAGGAATTGGACTGGCAGCACTGGTATCACTCGTTTTTGCATTGCTTGCCGTGCGAACCTCTGGCGTCTACTTTCTGTTGCTGACCCTCGCACTGGGCATGGTGATCTGGGGAGTATGTCAACGCTGGACATCAGTGACAGGTGGTGAAAACGGGCTGAGGGGTGCCGTGCGCCCAGAATGGCTGCTTGATCCCGCACGCTTTTATTATTTTGTGCTGGGTGTCGGCCTGCTGGCAACCCTGGTGATGTGGCGATTTGTCAGTTCGCCTTTTGGTCTCGCACTCAAAGGCATTCGTGAGAGCGAATCCCGCATGAAGAGCCTCGGCTACCACAGCACAAGACATCTGATCATTGGCTTCGTTTTTTCAGGCGTCATGGCCGGCGTGGCCGGCGTGCTCTATGCCTTGTTCAACAGTTTTGTCAGTCCCTCAAGCGTTGCGCTTGCTCAGTCCGTCAAAGGTCTGCTGATGGTCATTATTGGTGGCGTCGGCACATTATTTGGCGGTGTAGTCGGTGCGGCAGTCATTATCATTCTTGAAAACGTGGTCAGTTCTTTCACCGAACGCTGGTCACTCGTTCTCGGACTTTTATTTGTCTTCACCATGATATTTGCACCCGAAGGCATCGTTGGGAAAATTCGTTCGTTCAAATGGTTTCGCCAGTCGTCCAAATAAGCACGTCCGTTAAATCGAGTTCATAAGTCTGTTTAGTCTACAAACACTCTCAGGAGAGCATGATGGATCGTCGTACCTTTCTAGCATCTAGCGCCGCACTTACAGGTTTGGCTGTACATGGCTCTTTCAACCAGGTTCTCGCACAGGGCACTGGCCCGATCAAAATCGGATTGCTCACGCCTCTGACTGGAGTCGTTGCCTCTGGCGGAAAAGAAATTGTCGAAGGCTTCAATCTGTATTGGGAACAAATCGGCAAAAAAGCGGGAGGTCGCGAGATTCAGATTTTTATCGAGGACGACGGATCCAACCCCGATATCGCGCTGCAAAAAGCACGCAAGCTGACTGAACAGACCAAAGTCGACTTTCTGGTGGGCGACCTGCTCGCCAACACAGGATTGGCGGTGGCGGAATATGCCAAAGCAAACGGCATTCCCTACTTTATTCCAGTGATTGCCGCCGATGACCTGACCCAGCGCAAACGTATCCCGAACGTCATTCGTGTAGCAGGCTATACGGCCAGTCAAATGCCGCGTCCGCTTGCCGATTATGCGTATAAAAAACTCGGCTACCGCAAGATCATTACTATTTCGCAAGACTACACGTTTGGTCACGAACAGTGTGGCGGTTTTGCCCAGATGTTCACTGAGCTGGGTGGAGAAATCATCGCACAACACTGGAACCCTCTGAACACACAGGACTTCAGTCCATACCTGGCACAGATTCAATCCGCCAAACCTGATGCCGTCTTTGCCATGGAAACCGGTGCCGATGCCACGCGATTTATTTCGCAATGGTCAAACTTTGGCCTCAAAGGCAAAATCCCTTTGCTCGGCGCACAAAACTTCACTGATCAGTCGGTCATTCGCACGATGGGCAGTGAAGGTGAAGGCATCATCAGTTCGGCACACTTTGCCGAAGGCAACGATGCACCAGCCACGCAAAAATTTGTTGCAGAATACAACGCAGCCTACAAGCACTTGCCATCCATTTACGGATTTGCGCATTACTCTGCCGCGCTCTGGATTGCGCAAGCCATTGACGCTGTCAAAGGCAATGTTGAAGATCGCCCAGCTTTCCTGGAAGCGATCCGTAACGTCGCCCTGACAACCTCGCCGCTGGGACGCCCAGTCAAGCTCGATCCGTACGGTAATCCAATTTACGATGTGTATATACGTAACGTCGTCAAGCGTCCGGATGGCAAACTCTGGAATGTGCCGATCGAAACGTATCCAGAGGTCACACAATTCTGGAAATACGATCCTGAAACCTATATGAAGCAACCCTCATATTCACGGACCTTCCAGGGCATCAAAGCGACTAAGTAATGATGTTTAACCAATTAAAATACAGGTGACAAGGCTGTGGGTATGTTTGCCACAGCTCAGTCTGATCGATGACTTCTCCACTTCTTGAACTCAAAAGCGTAGGCGTGCATTTCGGTGCGCTCAAGGCTGTCGACCAAGCAACCCTGCACCTTGCGGCCGGAGAGCGGGTAGCCATTCTCGGGCCCAATGGCGCCGGAAAAACGACCCTGTTCAATGCAATCACAGGTATGACACCTGCATCTTGCGGACAGGTGATTCTTGATCAAAAAGACATTACCCGGTCATCGCCAGAAGTCCGGGCACAAAAAGGAATCGCGCGCACGTTTCAGATTACCAACCTTTTTTTTGGCTTGTCCGTTGAAGAGAACCTATTGCTTGCCACCCGCGGATTGGGGCGAACAAAATTTTCAATGTGGCGGACAGACCGGGCACTCGGAATCGAGCGCGATATCGTTGAGTCGGCACTTGATAAATGTCACCTGCAAGCCAAGCGTCATTTGCTTGTGAAAGAAATCTCTTATGGTGAACAGCGTCAGCTTGAGCTTGCGATGTCGCTGACAAGCTCACCGCGCATTTTGTTGCTCGATGAGCCTGCAGCCGGCCTGTCTCCTGCTGAGCGCGTGATCATGGCTGAAGTGATTCGCGGCTTGCCGCAGTCTCTGTCTCTCATTCTGATTGAGCACGACATTGATCTGGCACTCGGTCTTGTTGATCGTGTGATCTGTATGTACCAGGGCACTGTACTGGTCGAGGGTAAACCTGACGAAATTAGGAATAACCCCCTGGTTCAGGAAATATATCTTGGGAAGCCACGTCATGCTTGAAGTCACAGACATCTGTTCGTCATATGGCGAAGCAAAAGTACTTGACCGGGTATCCATACGGGTCGGGCAAGGAGAGATTGTTGCACTGCTTGGGCGCAACGGCATGGGAAAAACATCGCTTGTGCGTTCAATTATGAGTCTTGGATCGCCGAGCGTGACTTCAGGCAGTGTGATACTGGACGGCGTCAATCTATCAGCTATGCGCTCGCATCAGGTTGCGAACCAGGGCATCGGTTATGTGCCGCAGGGCAGGCGCCTGTTTCAGTCACTCACCGTTCTCGAACATCTGCAAATGCTCGAACGTAAAACGCCTGGAGCCTGGTCTGTACGACGGGTGTTTGATGCATTCCCCAGGCTAGAAGAACGCAAGCACCACCGGGGAAATCAGCTATCGGGAGGTGAGCGGCAAATGCTCGCAATTGGTCGTTCACTGATGACGGGTCCAAAAATCATTCTCATGGACGAACCAACAGAGGGTTTAGCTCCAGTAGCTGTCGAAAACGTCGAAAGCATTCTTGGCACACTCAGAGGCGAGGGGCTTGGCATTTTGCTCGTCGAACAAAATCTTTACAGTGCCATGGCTGTCGCCGACCGCGTCTATATTCTGGAAACAGGTCGAGTTGTCTGGGAGGGTCTGCCTGAGGCACTGATGGCGGATCAGAACACATTGCATCGATACCTTGGCATTCACTGAGTTTTCACGCAACAGGAATCAATTAGCAATGAACGACTTTGAAACAATGGACCTGGTCAGTGCCGCCAGTGCAATCGCCAGCAAGGATTGCAGTGCTGCAGAAATCACATCCTGGTCCTTGAATCGTATGCAGACGGTGGGTCGTCAATTCAATGCGGTCTTTCGAATTGATGAAGCGATTGCCATGGAGCGTGCGTATCAACTCGACGCCATGCTGGCACAAGGCAATCTTTGCGGCCCGTTGCATGGCGTACCACTCGCACACAAGGATCTGATCAATGTTGCAGGCTTGGAAAATCATGCAGGATCAAAGATCATGCGTGGGCATATCCCTACGAAAAACGCCTGGGTCATCGACGCACTCCAGGCTGCAGGCCAAGTCAATGTCGGCTCCCTTCACATGTGCGAATTTGCCTTAAGCCCGACGGGCTTCAATGGACATTACGGCCACGGACTCAACCCATGGAATCCTGGTTACACAAGCGGCGGATCATCCAGCGGTTCAGGCATCGCAGTTGCAGCGCGCGTGGTATTTGGCTCCTTAGGCAGCGACACTGGCGGCTCGATTCGACACCCTTCAGCCATGTGTGGAGTGACAGGGATTAAACCGACTGCACGACGCGTCAGCATCGATGGGGTATTCCCCTTGTCAAAAACATTGGACTGTGTGGGACCCATCGCTCAAACCGCGCGCGATTGCGCAAGGTTACTTACGCAAATCAGCCGTCCCAACGCTCATGACGCATGGTGCACAACCGCTGCACACGAAGATTATGAGGCCGGGCTGGATGGTGACCTCCGGGGTCTGCGCATCGGCGTTCCAGAAACCTACTATCGCGAACACCTGGACAAGGAAGTTTCAGAAGCACTCCAATCCAGCCTTGAAGTGCTACAGGCGCGTGGGGCAATCCTGGTCAAAGTCGAGGTGCCCGACATGGCACGCATCCATGCCATGACCTCAATGGTGCTGACTGTACAGGCGGCCGCCATTCACCGTGAATGGCTCGAAACCAGGCCAGAGGATTATGCAGACCAGGTTCGTGCACGCATTGAACCAGGTCTGTCACAGCTTGCGGTCAACTATGTGGATGCCATGCGAATGCAGCAGGCGCTGACCGAAGAATATTTGCAAACGTGTTTTGCTGGTTGCGATGTCATTCATATCCCAGTTTTTACTGTTCAAACACCAACGATCGCCTCCACAACGACCGGCGACACACAAACCATTCTGAATTCGATTTCCCACCTGACCTACGCCAATCGGGCAATCAACTATCTTGGATTACCGGCCATGAGCGTTCCCGCAGGTTTATCCAGCTCAGCAATGCCACTTGCATTTCAAATAGTTGGACGACATTTTCAAGAGGCGACACTGCTAAAAGTCGCTGATGCCTATCAACGGGACACCGCCTGGCACCGGCAGCGTCCCACTATATCTTTTCACTAATTCATCGGGCTCCCTCATGTTTTTTACATGTACACAAAGTAATCACGATTTTTGTCAGCACGGCACGGAACACCTCAATTCCAGCAGCCTGCACGAGGCAATTGAAATCGCCAGCCTGTCTGTTCCAAGTCAAGGCAGGGGATTCAGGACAACACTGAAGGCCCGCCCAACAAAAGGTCAGCAGCCAAAGCCTGCCTCAGTAAAAACTGCTGCCGGCAAGCGATTCAATGTAGATATGCATTGCCATTATCAGAATAATGAAGTCGCTGCCATGGCAGCACCACTCAAGCCTTTTGAGAAAGAGCCATCGATTATCTATGCCAATCAGATGACGCGCGAAGTCAACATGAAGCAGATGAAAGATCGCGCAAACAAGCTTTCTGATATCGCCACGCGTTTAAGTGATATGGATCGGATGCAAATTGATGTGCAAATCGTTTCGCCATCGCCCTCGCAGTATTACTATTATGCGGAACCCGACTTTGGACTGGAGCTGTCACGCGCCAGCAATGACAGGATTGCCGAAATCGTTGCAACGACTCCCGATCGTTTTGCCGGTATGTGCACAGTTCCCTTGCAGAATCCAAAAATGGCTGTGAAGGAACTAGAGCGTTGCGTCAAAAAATTAGGCATGCGCGGCGTAGAAATTTGCACCAACGTCAATGGTATCGACCTGGCTGACAAGCGCCTCGGTCTAGACAAGTTTTTTGCCAAAGCCCAAGAACTTGATGTTGTGGTGTTCATGCACCCCATGGGATTTACCCATGCCGATCGCATGACCGATCACTATTTCAACAATATCATCGGCAACCCTCTGGAATCTACACTCGCAGTTAGCCATCTGATTTTTGGCGGTGTACTGGACCGATTCCCAAAACTCAAATTTGTAGTCGCACATGGTGGCGGGTTTTTAGCGCACTATCATGCTCGCATGGATCATGGCTGGAAAGCCCGTCCTGACTCAAGCACCATGATTAAAAAGAAACCTTCATCCTATCTGAAGAAGTTTTACTTTGACACGATTACGTTTGATACAGGTTTGCTGGAATCTCTGATTCAAAAGTATGGAGCAAAACACGTTGTCATGGGCAGCGACTATCCATATGATATGGCCGATGACAAGCCTGTTCAATCCGTCAAAAGTATTGAACAACTCTCGCCAGCAGAACAAAACCTGATCCTTGGGGGGAATGCTGCACGCCTCTTTAATCTGCGCAAGCGTTAATCAGGATGCCCGGAGATGGCTTTACCGCAATGTCACGTGCAGGACGCTAAAGGCGTGGACGTCACCGTCAACGGTGACACAACGCATGTCAGTGTCTGCGCCGATACGCCACTGCTCTATGTCTTGAGAAATGACTTGCAACTCAAGGGAACTAGGTTTGGTTGCGGCACAGGCTCATGCGGCAGCTGTACTGTGCTGGTCGATGACCAGGCCGTTCAAAGCTGCACGACCCCTTTATGGTCAGTGGCAGGCAAAGCGATTACCACCATAGAAGGCCTCGGCACACCTGATGCACCCCATCCTGTGCAACAAGCATTCCTCGACGAACAGGCCGCCCAATGTGGCTATTGCATCAATGGCATGATGATGACATTGACAGGCTTACTCAAAAAGAACCCATCCCCAAGTGATGAGGAACTCTGCCTGGCACTTGATCGCCATCTCTGCCGCTGTGGCACGCATATGCGGATTCTGAAAGCTGCCAGGCGCGTGATTGCTAACATCCCACAGGCTCAGCCATGAATCCGCAGCCGTTCAAAAACATGCCAGCGGATCTGGTAAACAATCCTTTTTTATCAGATTGGATTTCGATTGATCACGATGGTCAGATTGTCCTGCACACTGGAAAAGTAGAGCTCGGTCAGGGTATTGGCATTGCACAGCTTCAGATTGTTGCCGATGAGCTGGATATTCCCGTGACGGCCATTCGCATGATTTCCGGCCATACAGACAACTGTCCTGATCAGGGCTATACCGCTGGCAGCAATTCGATTCAAATGGGTGGCATGGCCCTTCGCCAGGTCTGCGCTGAAGTTCGGGATCTTTTTTTACGCGTTGCGGCGTGTGCTCTGGCCGTACCGGCATCAGACATCGAGATCCAGGATGGATATTTTATTTCAACTGCGTCGCCATTGCGTCTGAGCTATGGGACCTTGTCTGCCCAGGTCAACCTCAACTGCAAGGCGAACGGACAGGCGAGACCCAAAGCTGCCGACCAACGACGCATATCCGGCGATAGTCATCCCAGACCTGACTTGAACAAAAAACTATTTGCTGCTGGATTTATTCATGACATTGAGCTCAAAGGAATGCTGCACGCGCGCGTGGTGCGTCCGCCCTCCTACGATGCAATACTGACGGAGCTGAGCCAAGAGCACCGCACAGAAATTCAAGCCATGCAAGGTGTGCACACATTGCTGGTTTCAGGTCGCTATGTCGGTGTGTGTGCCGAACGAGAAGAGCAAGCCATCGCCGCAGCAGAGCGTATCCGTCAGTGCATTCAATGGAATGAGCCAGCGAATCTGCCCACAGAGCAATCCGGCCAAGCATGGCTCAGAGCATTACCTGCTGAAGACAGTGTGGTGGATGTCACGCCAGTTGATCCTGCAAGCTTGTTGCAGGATCCTGCGCAAGCAGTATCACAGAGCATTTGTCGCAACTACTCCAAACCTTTCATCGCACATGCGTCGATCGGCCCGTCCTGTGCGTTGGCGCGCTGGGAAGGTACACGTCTCACCGTCTGGACACACGGCCAGGGCAGTTTTCCCTTACAGCGTGAACTGGCCAGCATGTTCGGCTTGCCAGTGTCTGACACGACAGTCATCCACGCAGATGGAGCGGGATGTTATGGTCACAACGGTGCGGATGACGCCGCTGCTGATGCAGCAATGCTTGCCCGGGCCGCCGGTCGTCCAGTGCGGGTGCAATGGATGCGCGAAGACGAGTTTCACTGGTCCCCACATGGCTCCGCCATGTCAGTCCGGATTGAGGCGGGCCTGGATCAGGCAGGAAAGATTGTGCAGTGGAACCAGCAGATCTGGAGCCAAACGCATGTCCAGCGTCCGGGTGTCTCGCCAGGACTCAAATGTCTGGCTGCACTGCATCGAGAACCACCCGCCCCAGCGCAGAACCCCACCGATTTTGCACTAGCTGCCGGCGGAGGCGGCCAGCGAAACGCGGTGCCTATTTATGATTTGCCCCAGCGCAAGATTGACTACCATTTGGTTGTCACACCGACTCTGCGCAGTTCCGCCCTGCGTGCCCTAGGTGCATTCGCCAATGTATTTGCGATCGAATCCTGCATGGACGAGCTTGCAGCGCTCGCACACATGAATCCGATTGATTTTCGTCTGAATCACCTGACAGATCCCCGCGCACGCGAAGTACTTGAAACTGTTGCCGCACTTTCGAACTGGAAAACAAGTCCTCACTTTGAACGCTCAGACTCCGATAGCCATGCACGTGGCCGCGGGCTTGGCTTTGCACGCTATAAAAACAGCGCGGCATATTGCGCGGTTGTCATTGACATTGAAGTAACTGACCAAATTATTTTGGATCAGATCTGGGTGGTCGTCGATGCGGGTGAAATCATTCACCCAGACGGTCTGAACAATCAGATTGAAGGTGGCGTTTTACAAGCGGCAAGCTGGACCTTGAAGGAGGCACTGCATTGGGATCAGACACGACTGACCACGCATAATTGGGAAGACTACCCAATCCTGAGTTTTTCGCAAACACCGCGCAACATGCAGATCCATTGCATCAACCGACCTGAGTTGCCACCACTTGGCAGCGGAGAATGCGCGGCAGGACCCACTGCAGCGGCGATCGCAAACGCCCTTGCTGATGCGCTGGGTCTCAGAATGCGAGACTTGCCACTTACACCAGAGAGGCTTGCAGAGGCTGTCATGGGCGACTAGAATGCATTGATCAAAATAAGAATATACGAGACAACAGATCATGCCCCCCGCTGAGGTCATCCAGGCAACCCCGACCCAATATTTGCTCGGCGCTCACATTGAGAATCTCGATCTCTCAGTCCCCCTGAGCGAGTCACAGACCGATCAACTGACGGTTCTGCTCGGCCTGTATGGTGTGCTGGAGTTCCCGAATCAATCTCTGACGACACTGCAACTCAAAACATTCAGTGCACGCTTTGGCAAGCTGTATATCAGTCCTGGCGGACGCGCACAGGCACAGGGCTTTGCTGAAGTCATGGTGCTATCCAACATGGTCAAGGATGGTCAGGCTCTCGGGCTCAAGGACGCAGGTCAATCCTGGCATACAGACATGTCCTACTCCAGGATGATTGCACTGGCCAACGTCCTCTATGGCACCGTCATTCCACAGCGTGCAGGCAAGAGTCTGGGCGATACACAGTTTCGGAACATGCATGCGGCATATGAAGACCTGCCTGCAGAATTGAAAAGCAGACTTGAAGGAAAAACGGTCACGCATGATTTCAATAAGTTCTGGGAGATGATGCGCAGCCGGCCTGGCAATATACGGCCGGCCCTGAGTCAGGCTGAACAAAACTCCCGAACTCCTGCAATACATCCGGCCTTTCTCACACATCCAGTCACGCGTAAAAAAGTGCTCTATGTCAACCCTGGCTACGCAATCAGAATTAATGACATGTCAGAGTCTGAAAGTCAGGAAATTCTTGAGTATCTCTTCGATTTTCAGCTTCAGCCTAAATATTTATATTCCTATCAATGGAAAAAAAATTCTGTGCTGATGTGGGACAACATAGGTACCACCCACAACGCAGTTGCTGACTATGGGCCACAAGAGCATCGCTACATCGAACGCTGCCAGGTCATGGCGACCCGCTTCTATGATGAGGCGGGTACGATGCACCCAATATTTTTCAACCCAACAGGCGAGTCCACGTGAAAACGGCTCACCTAATCTGGCTAGTACTGACAGCATTGTGCGGAACAACGTTCGTATCAGCAGTGACTTATGCCCAGCCATTCCCTGATCGCTCGCTCAGGTTACTTGTGGCCTATGCCCCGGGAGGAGCAACCGATATCGTTGCGCGCATGCTGGCACAGGAGCTCAGCGCCTCACTGGGTCAATCCGTCATTGTCGAGAATCGGGCAGGAGGCGGAACACTACTCGCAACCGAGTCTGTCAGGCGCGCAACACCCGACGGATACACGCTGTTGTTTGCAACCAATGCTTTTGTCATCACCCCTCTTTTGCATGACAGCTCGACTTACGATCCTCTTCGTGATTTTTCGCCAGTCGCACTCACCACGGTACAGTCACTCGGATTATTACTTTCGCCGCAGCTCAATGTCCATAGCGTCCAGGAGCTGATTGATTACGCAAAAAATCATCCGGGAAAAATCAACTTTGCGTCATCAGGCAACGGATCTGCTCAGCATCTGGCAGGAGAAGCCTTCAGGTTGGCGGCGGGCATTGACATTGTTCATGTCCCTTACAAAGGAACTGGCCCCGCATTGATTGACTTGTTGTCTGGTCGCGTGGATATGATGTTTACATCGCTGGTTGGCAATATGGAGCATATCCGTGCAAAGCGCCTGAATCTGATCGCAATGTCCGGGCTGCAAAGATCTGCAGCAGTACCTGATATTCCCACGATTGCTCAAAGCGGACTCCCAGGATTTGAGGCATATACCTGGCAGGGCGTTGTTGCACCGGCCCGCACACCCACCGTGGTGATAGATACACTCAACCGTGCGATTCTGAATGCGGCAAGCTCGACAAAAATTATCGAAGTTCTGATGGCGCAAGGCATGGAAGTACGCACAAGCTCTCCAGAGGGAATGCGAACGATCCTTCAGCAGGATTCCAGCCTGTATCAAAAACTGCTACAACAGACACAAACATCCATTCAATAAAACATCAACGAGACCTGAAATGACAACAGCATCAGCAACCCCGTCAAAAAGATTTCCTCAACTGACACTGGATACCGTCGCCCCCGCGTCCAAAGGTTTGGCTCAGGAAATACTGGACATCTCCAGCATAGGCTTGCAGGGCCCTTATAACGTGATGCTCAGAAGTCCGGAGTTTGCAGCACGTATCAAGCATCTGCTCGACTACCTGCGCTTTGGCTCCTCACTACCCAAGCGGCTCAACGAATTTGCCATCCTGATCCAGGCCCGACTCTGGACCTCCCAGGTGGAATGGTTTGCACACTATCCGATTGCACTAAAAGCCGGATTGCCCGCAGCAGTGGCTGACGACCTCAAAGCCAACATCCGTCCGCGCACGATGCAGCCTGATGAAGAGGTTGTCTACGATGTTTGCATGACGATGACTAAAAATCATGAAATTAGTGATGCATTGTTTCAGCATGCGAAAGCGGTGCTTGGTGAGCAACAACTGGTTGACTTGATTGCAGTCAGCGGCACCTATGTCACGGTGGCCATGCTGCTGAGCCTCGGCAATGAGCCATCGCCTGCAGACAAGCCATTACCGTTCCCTGAAAAACCTCGCTAAGCCTGGATATAAAGATGATCGGCGGGTAATCCGCCTGTCTGGCGCGCGTGTACCTGCTCATATGCCGCTTCGATATGATGCGTGATCAGGACGGTATCGAACAAAGCTGTCTTCAAACGATTTTCTTTGAGCCGCTTGCGAAGCACTCGTAGCGCTTCAGGGCTGCGGGCAAGTTCGATTGCTCGCGTTTCAAAATCATCCGGGTGCTCAGTCACCAACTCTGGCAACTCAATCGCATGCAGCAAACTCGCTGCAACACGACTGGCAAAAGAAGCGCCCATGCAGGTGAGCACGGGAAGGCCTGCCCATAGGGCATCGCTTGCCGTCGTGTGCGCGTTATAGGGTAAGGTATCAAGAAACAGGTCAGCCAGAGCATGCCTTGCCAAATGCTCATCCAGCGGCATATGCCTGGCAAACACAAGACGGTCTGGCTCAATGCCGCGCAATTGTGCTTGCTCGCGCAGATGGGTCACCGTGGTGGGACTGCTTTGCAGCAGCCAGAGCACACTTCGGGGAACGGCCTGCAAAATATTCATCCACCGGTCAAAAGTCTCCGGGAGGATTTTGTAATTATTATTAAAACAGCAAAAAACCATTTCAGCCTCAGGCAGACCGAAATCCTGACGTGTGAAGATTTTTTCTGAAATGTGGCGCTTGCGATCATTGGCCTGATAGCTATGTGGCAAATAAATGACTTTTTCGCAATAGAACTGCCGATTTTCCTGCGGAATCAGCGTTCTGTCGGCCATGATGTAATCAAAATAATCAGCACCCATTGTGCCGGGATAGCCGAGATAGTTAATCTGTATGGGTGCCACGCCGGTTGCAAACAATCCAGGACGACACCCCTTAGTTAACCCACTGAGATCGACCGCGATATCTATTTCAGACTTTCGTGCAAGCTCGATCACGTCGGCATCAGACTTGGCCTGTACATCGACAAAATGCTCAAAAGCCTGCTCCATCCGCACGCGCATGGAGTCCTGTGTATTGGGTCCACTTGAAAAGGCATAGATTTCAAAGCGTGTGCGATCATGCGACTCGAAAACGCCTGCAATGAGCTGCGCAACCGGATGATTCCAGAAGTCTGCTGAAAAATATCCGATGCGCAGGCGTGTGTGCCTGCCACGCTTGAATTTGGTGCGTGCGGTTGACTGACGAAAATATTTATCCTGCATCCAGACGCTTGCCGCATGACGCTGCAATGCAGGGTCTGCCGTGAGTGCCAGAAAAGGGAACGGAGGACAGACTTTCTTGTTAGCGAGAACATCTGCCTGTAATGCGGTCAGCGCCTGAGTCAGACCGCTCCAGTCGCACATGTGCATCTTCAGATTCAGGCGCGTACCACTCAAATAAGCAATATCTGGTTTTTGCTCGAGTGCCAGGTCATAACTCTGCACGGCGAGGTCATAGCGTTTGATCTCTGCAAAGGCATGGCCTCGATTCTGGAGTGTGTCCGGGTCATTCGCAACGATGACAAGCGCAAGGTCGTAACTTGCAATCGCCTCATCAAAACGGCCCATGGCTTTGAGTGCATTGCCACGGTTGTAGAGTGCCGCCGCATTACGCGGTGCAAGTGCAATCGCACGGTCATAACTCGCCAGGGCTGCATCCCATCGCCCCAATGCCTGCAGGCAGTCACCCCGGTTATTGTGCGCCTCTGCGTATACAGGATCCAGCGCGAGCGCTTTGTTGTAACTGACCAGAGCGGCATCCAGGCGGCGCTGGTCCTGCAGCACATTGCCATAATTATTGTGCGCAGTTGGTGCACCAGGATCGATCGCGATCGCTTTACTGATCAGAATTGCGGCGCGATCGAGATTCCCGGACTGATAAGCAAGCACCCCAAGCATATGCAGAGCATCAAAATGCCTGGACTGCTTTTTAAGAACGCTTTCGTACAAGGCTTTCGCCTCGCCCAACTGCCCCTGCTGGTGAAGCGCTAATGCCTGCTGGAATTTGAGGTGTGATTGCAAAGACGAATTACCTGTCCTTCGCCTTCAGTTTTGTATAGACCGTGTTGACAGTTGTCGAACGAATCGGCTCAATACCAGAGGCGGGCTTGGGAGCCGCAGTCTCTTTTTTGGGCTTTTTTGTTTCTTTATTAGACTTCATCTGACCTTTTGCCACGATTTACTCCTTTGATTCAACGATAATTAAGTGTACAGGTCAATTGCAAGAATTCACAATGCACGCTCCCATTTTAATTCCTGAATCCGAAGTTGAGATCACAGCGGTCCGTTCACAGGGTGCGGGCGGACAAAACGTGAACAAGGTCTCAAGTGCCGTGCATCTGCGGTTCAATATTCCCCGGTCCTCTTTATCAGCCGAGGTTAAGGTCCGTCTGCTGGCCTTGAGTGACAGTCGAATTACGCGCGATGGTTCCATTGTGATCAAGGCGCAAACCCATCGCAGTCAAGACATGAACCGTGCTGAGGCCTTTGCCCGGCTCAGCGAACTGGTCAATAGCGTGGCACGGCCACCCAAAGTCCGGCATGCGACAAAACCTACTTTTG
>CANCOC010000016.1 GCA_947379755.1 Alcaligenaceae bacterium
CGTGCCTGCAATTGCCGCACAAGATGAGTCTGGGCGACCTCATTACGCGCCACAACAAGCAGGCCAGAAGTATCTTTATCAAGGCGATGCACAATGCCCGCGCGTGCGACCTGTGCAAGCTCAGGATAGCGATAGAGCAAGCCATTGAGCAAGGTACCTTGCCAGTTACCCGCTCCGGGATGGGTCACTAGACCGACAGGCTTATTGACCACCACCCAGTCGGGGCTTTCGCCCATGACTTCGAATTCGATGGGTTCTGGACGGAACGCCTGGTCTTCGGGAGCAATTTGCTCAAAGACCGTGATCAGATCGTCTTCGCGCATGGT
Organism: Alcaligenaceae bacterium; assembly: GCA_947379755.1. Taxonomy (GTDB): domain Bacteria; phylum Pseudomonadota; class Gammaproteobacteria; order Burkholderiales; family Burkholderiaceae_B; genus Zwartia. The sequence continues at coordinate 327 of CANCOC010000016.1, forward strand.
CTGGCGCACCCGGGCAGGCTGCCCGTTGACCAGCACATGCCCACTTTCAATCCATGTTTGCAGGCGGCTGCGAGAATGCTGAGGCACGAGTTGCGCCAGCACTTTGTCGAGCCGTTCGAGGGGCATATCTGCCGTCACACGGAAAAATTGGGGTTCTTCGTCCGAAAGATGGTCTTCTTGGATAGGTATTTGGGTATCAGGCATTTGGACTAGTCATATAATCAGCAGAGAATGCTAACACCAAGGATCATGTCGTGATGGGCTTCCCCTCTTTTAACTTGTTTCACAAACTTTCCAGCGTCACTGCTTTTGGCAAAATGCTGCTCGTTGTCACGGCCATTCTGGTCGCAGGCTGCACCACACCAGGTCAGGAATACGACCCGACAGCCAACTGGAACGCCGAACGGCTCTTCCAGGACGGCAAAGCCGAAATGAATTCGACCAACTGGAAACTGGCAAAAGAAAGGTTCCTTGCTGTAGAAACTCGATTCCCTCTGGGCATCTACGCCCAGCAATCCATGATCAACCTGGCCTACAGCCAGTGGAAGGATAAAGAAACTGACCTTGCGCTGGCCACGCTTGCCCGGTTCCAGCAGCAGTACCCCAACCATCCGGCAACGGATTATGTGCTGTACCTCAAGGGCATCATCAACTTCACACCACCGAGCGCCGTCTTTGCAAGCATCACCAGGCAAAATCCTGGCGAACGCGACCCAAAGGCGCTGCGTCAGTCCTATGCGGCATTCACTGAACTCCTTGAGCGTTTTCCAGAAAGTCGCTATGCGCCCGATGCGCGTAAACGCGTGTCATGGCTGGTCAACACAATGGCCGAAAACGAAAAGTTTGTCGCTCGCTACTACTACGAACGTTATTCCTATGTCGCTGCGATTAATCGTGCGCAAGTTGTGATTACAGAGTTTCAGGGCGTGCCTGCCTCCGAAGAAGCTCTTTACATCATGATGCTGTCGTACGAAAAACTTGGCATGACAGACCTGCGTAATGACACTGAGCGCGTATTACTTGCAAACTTTCCGAACACCACCCTGATTGCGAATGGCTTCCCGAACAAGTTCGCAGCGTGGGATATATTAAAGCTGTTCTAAGTCACGACTGCGCGGCGGCGGTAGAACTCTACCGCCTCTTCAATCGAGCGCGTACGCGCAAAAGGCGGCAGCCCTTTCCATAGCTGCTTGCCATATGGTTTATCAACCAGTCTGGCATCTCCCACCATCAACACCCCCCAATCGGTTTCACTTCGAATGAGTCGGCCTGCACCCTGCTTGAGTGCAATAGCGGCTTCGGGTAACTGATACTCCATAAACGGATTGCCACCCAATTCCCGGCATGCCCTCAAACGGGCTTCGAGTACGGGATCATCAGGCGGTGCAAAGGGGAGCTTATCGATCGCCACCAGCGTGAGCCTGTCGCCCGGAATATCAATGCCTTCCCAGAAACTCGCGCTTCCTACCAGCACGGCATTGGGCAGGGTGCGAAATCTTTCGAGCAAATCACGACGTGTGCCATTGCCCTGGCGCATAATCGGCCAGGTCAGACCCGCTGCATCGTAAGCTTCGGCCAGCAAGGCCGCTACACGTTCGACTGCACGCAGTGTTGTGCACAATACAAGGGCACCTGCCTGACTTGCCTGAATCAGGGGCATCAGGGTTGCTACAAATTGCGGTAAAAAATCTGGTGATTGTGGAGCAGGCAAATTCTGTGGCACAAACAGCAGTGCCTGATTCGCGTAGTCAAAAGGCGAGTCCATGCGCATCGTCTGCGCGTCTTCGATCCCCAGGCGCTGCGTAAAGTGCGAAAAATCTTTTTGAACAGATAAAGTAGCCGAAGTAAAGATCCAGGCCTGACCCGCCTGGCGATAACGGGCAAAGGCTTCGGCTACGGACAGGGGCGCGGCATGCAGACGCACATGGTGCAGACCCAGCTCCACCCAGCGCACGATATTTTGCTGATCTCGGCGTGCACGCCCCACATCCCGCCCGGGACTGCCCCACTCCTGGAGCCGGCAGGACAATTGCAGACATGTGCGAGAAGCGGCCATCAGGTCGGGGTGTTTTTCTTCAACGGTTGCCAGCATTTTGACCAGTTCATCAAGTGCTGCCTGGAGGCTGTCTCTGGAGGCATCGAACACAGCCGGATCAGGAAATGCCTCAAACGTGACGCGTCGACCTTGGATTTTTTCCAGCGCCACGCAAGCCAGACGCAATTCCTTAGCGGCAAGCTCAATACGCCGGGCCTGCTCTGACCAGTTGGTGAGCTCACGGGCATGGGCCAGGCCAGCGGTCTCGATCAGCTTGGCAAGATCGAGCAACTGATGGGTCGAGATATTGGTGCCCAGAAAGCGCGTCGCCGTATCAGGCAACTGATGCGCCTCGTCAAAGATAACGGTATCCGCAGCAGGTAACAACTCCGTCACCCCAGCATCGCGCAAGACCAGATCCGCCATGAACAAGGCATGATTGATCACCACGACATCGGCCTCCTGCGCCTGCCGCCTCGCTTTGAGAACAAAACAGTCACGCACACGCGGACAATCCTGACCCAGGCAATTTTCACGCGTGGAAGTCACGCGTTGCCAGATTTCGGCGTCTTCTGGAACAGTTGGCAGGTCTGCACGGTCACCCGTATTCGTTTGCTGGGCAAAGATCTGGATATGACGCAGTTGCTGAACCTCGGCGCGTGACTTGAGTGCGCGATCCTCGCCCTGCTGGCGATCCAGGTGGTAATGGCAAACGTAATTGCCGCGTCCCTTGAGTAGCGCAATGGTGGCAGGCATGCCCAGCGCTTCGCGCACACCCGGCAAATCACGCGAGAACAGCTGATCCTGCAGTGTCCGGGTCCCCGTTGAGACGAGCACCTTACCCCCCCTCATCAGGGCGGGCACGAGGTACGCCCAGGTTTTACCCGTGCCGGTGCCCGCCTCTGCAACCAGCGTGCCGCGCTCGGCGATCGTGCGCTCGACAGCCTGGGCCAGTTCAATCTGGGAAGGACGCACGCGAAAGCCCGGGGCGCGTGCCGCAAGCGGGCCCTCTAGGGAAAAAATCTCTGAAATCGACGAATCAAGCATGAAAGACACCACAAATCCAGCTCGGATCATACCGCCTGAAATGGCTGAATCCTCAGCTTGTGGCAAAATCATCCGCTCGATTACACGATTAAAGTCTTTTATCCAATGACCGTTTCAATTCCAGCAAAACCAGTCACCCCTGAACAAGCCCAGGCACGCATCATTGCGCAACTCGCGCAGGAACTCAACGTCCGGCCCCAGCAGGTCGCAGCCGTCATCGAACTGCTCAATGATGGCTCGACGATCCCCTTTATCGCCCGCTACCGAAAAGAAGCGACCGGCGGACTGGATGACACCGTGCTGCGCAATCTGGATACCCGACTGATTTATCTGAAAGATCTCGAAGATCGTCGCGCGGCAATCATGCATTCGATTACCGAGCAGGGCAAACTCACAGCGGAGCTTGAGCGCGAAGTCCATCAGGCTGACACTAAACAGCGTCTGGAGGATCTGTATGCGCCTTATAAGGTCAAACGCCGCACCCGTGCGCAAATCGCGCGAGAAGCCGGCCTGGAGCCTCTGGCAGACGGCATTCTGGCCGACCTGACCTGCGACCCCGCCGCGCTTGCAGCGGGGTACCTGAATCCGGAAGCGAGCATCAACGATGCCAAGACTGCGCTTGATGGCGCGCGCGACATTCTGGCAGAGCGGTTTGCTGAAAATGCTGACTTGCTGGCCGATATGCGCACCCACCTCTGGACGTATGGGTATCTATATTCCAAAGTCGCGGATGGCAAAGAAGCCGAAGGCGCAAATTTTCGCGACTGGTTTGACTTCAATGAGCCGGTACGCACCCTGCCTTCGCACCGCGTACTGGCGATGCTGCGCGGGCGCCAGCTTGGCGCGCTGGAGTTGCGCATCGGACTTGAGGCGAGTCAGGACATTCTGGTGCCTCATCCTTGCGTGGAGCGCGTGGCGCAGTTTCTCAAACTCGGTCGCGACCTGTTTGATGCAGCACCTTCAGCACGTGCAAAATGGCTGGCAGATGTCAGCCGCTGGACATGGCGCGTCAAACTGCTCACCATGTTCGAAACAGAAATGGTGACGCGCCTGCGCGAGAGCGCCGAAACCGAAGCTATCCGCGTATTCGCAGCCAACCTCAAGGACTTGCTGCTTGCAGCGCCTGCCGGTCCCAAAGCAGTGCTCGGGCTTGACCCTGGCATTCGGACCGGTGTAAAGGTTGCCGCGATTGACCATACTGGCAAAGTCGTTGAAACCGCTACGGTCTACCCCTTTGAGCCACGTCGCGATCGCGCAGGTTCGCTTGCTACGCTTGCCATGATTGCCCGACGCCACAAGATTGAACTGGTCGCCATTGGTAATGGCACCGCTTCACGCGAAACCGAAAAGCTGGTGGGTGAGCTGATGGCAGCCCAACCTGATCTGAACCTGACACGCGTGGTGGTCTCCGAGGCTGGCGCTTCTGTGTACTCTGCCTCAGAACTTGCTGCACTGGAATTCCCGGATCTGGATGTCAGCCTGCGTGGTGCAGCCTCGATTGCACGGCGTCTGCAGGACCCCCTGGCCGAGCTGGTCAAAATTGAACCTAAAGCAATTGGCGTTGGTCAATATCAGCACGATTTGAATCAGCGCGAACTTGCCCGGTCACTGGATGCCGTTGTCGAAGACTGCGTAAATGCTGTTGGTGTCGATGTCAACACAGCCTCTGCCGCATTGCTGGCACGCGTCTCTGGTCTGAACAGCACGCTGGCTAAAAACATTGTGAGCTATCGCGATGAAAAAGGTGTATTTCCTAATCGCAAGGCCTTGAAAGAAGTCTCGCGTTTTGGCGAAAAAGCCTTTGAACAAGCTGCAGGATTTTTGCGGATTGCCAACGGTGACAACCCTCTGGACACGTCTTCGGTTCACCCTGAGGCCTACCCAGTGGTAGAGCGGATTCTTAAAAAGATTGCTGCGGACATGAAAGATGTCATTGGCAATCGAGATCGACTCAAGGGTCTGTCACCCTCAGAATTCACCGATGAAAAATTTGGTGTGCCAACGGTAAAAGATATTCTGCTCGAACTCGAAAAACCGGGCCGCGATCCTAGACCGGAATTTAAAACGGCCACCTTCAAAGAAGGCGTTGAAACCCTCAATGACTTGTTACCCGGCATGATTCTCGAAGGCGTGGTCACCAACGTTGCAAACTTTGGTGCCTTTGTAGACATTGGTGTGCACCAGGATGGTCTGGTACACATTTCCGCTCTGGCAGAAAAATTTGTCACAGATCCGCGCGATGTCGTGCGTGTCGGCCAGATGGTCCAGGTCCGCGTCCAAGAAGTCGACATTCCCCGCAAGCGAATCGCCCTGACGATGCGTTTGAATGACGAAGCGCCTCCTGCCAGATCCATGGGTGCACCTGGGGGTGGCGGTGGCAATACCGGAGGTGGTCAGCGAGGCGGCAACAAGCCAAACCGTAATGCTGCGCCAGAGCCTGCAGGTCAAAGCGCAATGGCCGATGCCTTTGCACGCCTGAAGCGTTAAGCACGCGATTCATGACGACGGCTTTGCCAATTCGGGCCTATCGTCATGAATCGTTCATGTGTTATTGCGTGAGTAAATGATGCAAAGCCTCTATTCCGACAGGTGACTCAGGTCGGAATGGAATTACAAACAGGTTCCGGGACAAACCCTGCTCGATACGTTTCATTTGCCTGACTTCTCCATCGAGTCTCGCCACAAGTAAAGGATCGCGAGGTTGTGCGGCAAGAACCGAACGGTTTAATACCCACGCGTAGGGTTCGATTTTTGCCCGCCTCAAGTCCTCTTGTAAAGCCGCAGCCTGGGACACAGGCGTCACTTCAGGCAATGTCACCAAAATGATTCGTGTGTACTCGGGGTCCTGCAATCGCATCAGTGGAGTGACAACGTTGACAGAGGATCCTGTTTTTCTTTCAAATGTACTGAGCATTTGACGATGGTAAGTTCCTGCAGCATCCATCAGGAGCAATGAATGTCCGGTTGGTGCGGTATCAAGCACGACAAAACCACTGCGCGCTTGCGCGACAATGTGTGAAAACGCGTGGAATACAGCCACTTCTTCAGTACATGGGGACTTCAAATCCTCTAACAACAATGCCTTTTCGTCGAAATCAAGTAAAGGTCCCTTGGTGGCCATGATTTTATCGATGTATTTTTGCGTTTCAACCCTGGGATCGATCCGGCTAACCAGAAGTCCAGGCACCTGCTCCCTGAGCGTTTCGGCCACATGCGCAGCAGGGTCTGTCGTGCTCAGATGAACCGTCTTACCCCGTTCCACCAGCCCCAGGGCCAGAACAGCTGCGATAGTTGTCTTGCCCACGCCACCTTTTCCCATGACCATAATCAGTCCATGATCCTGCTTTGCCAAGTCATCCACCAAGATACTGATCTTCTTGGCGTCAACGGTCTGAATCGACTCAGTTCTGCGGACGGAAACAACAGGTGCTTCTGCAAGCAAAGCCCTCAATGCGTCAAGACCTACGTTATCAATCGACCGCAAAGGAATTTCATCTTGCGGCAAAGCCTCCAGGTTCGCGGGCATGCTGGATAAAGCGTCATTGCCTTGTTTTTCAATCGCGCGCGCGATCGGATCATCGAACACCGTGGCATGAAACACACCATTGATGATCAGACGCTGGTTAGATAAACCCAAGGCATTCAACTCCTGACTGGTACGGCAGGCTTCTGCCAATGCGCTTGCCTCTGGCCGGGTGACTAATATGACAGAGGTCAGTGTTGGATTGCTCAAGGCCGCCAACGCCAGGTTAAAACGCGCCTCTTGCATCTTCAGACCCGAGTGCGGTCCCAAACATGAAGCGCCCTTATCGTTGCTCGCCAAAAAACCGCTCCACGCCTTGGGCAGACTCAACAGCCGCAGGGTGTGGCCACTTGGAGCCGTATCGAACACAACATGGTCATATTGCTGTCCCTCATCAGCGAGCATGCTGGAGAATTCGTCAAAGGACGCGATCTCTGTCGTGCAGGCACCCGACAATTGTTCCTGAACGATCGCTTTCTCGTCTGGTGTCGCGCTGGGTCCCATCTGGGCGATGACCCGTTGGCGATACGCCTGCGCTGCAGCATCGGGGTCAATATTGATGAGCGACAAACCGGATACGCCCGGAACAGGAACCGCCTGATTACTCAATTGCACGTTGAGCATTTCGTCCAGATTGGACGCGGCATCCGTACTCACCAGCAATACTCGCTTGCCAGCGTCGGCCAAAGTAATGGCAGTCGCGGTAGAAATAGAGGTTTTGCCGACCCCGCCTTTGCCAGTAAAAAACATAAAGCGGGTTGGCTTGCACAGCCATTTCATTTTGGACATTTTTATAAAGGGCAAAGGATGACCCCTTTAATTTAAACGTTCTAATTTTTATGAGACATGCGCTAGATCAATCGTTCGTATCTTTTTAAAAACATGCATCGCCAGCCTGCCCAATCAATTACTTGCGCAGCAACCTCATTCCATTGGCGATCACCAGGAGGCTGGCTCCCACATCCGCGAATACAGCCATCCACATGGTGCCCAGGCCCAGCAATGTCAGGGTCAGAAAGATTGCTTTGATTCCCAAGGCCACAACAATATTCTGAATCAGAATGGTATGGGTCGCACGCGACAGAATGACGAAACGCGGAAGTTTACGCAGATCATCATCCATCAACGCAACATCTGCAGTTTCAATTGCGGTGCCGGTACCGGCAGCACCCATGGCAAAACCAATATCTGAACGTGCTAATGCAGGTGCGTCGTTGATACCATCTCCAACCATCCCGACCGCACCGTCACCAAGCTTGCTGACAATCGCCTGGAGCTTGTCCTCCGGCATCAGATCACCATGGGTCTCGTCAATACCAACCTGGGCAGCGATAGACTTTGCAGTATGGACGTTATCGCCTGTCAGCATGAACGTCCTGATGCCAAGCTGGTGAAGTTCAGCAATCGCTTGCCGGCTTGTTTCTTTGACCGTATCCGCCATAGCAAAAAAACCGTGCACACTGTGTTCATCGGTCAGCAGGATGACTGTCTTACCCTGCTCTTCAAGCGCCGATAATTGTGCTTCTAATTGAAGATCGCAACGACCCAGACTATGAATCAGCCGGTGATTGCCCAGGTGATACAGTTTGTCTCCGATGCGACCCTGAGTCCCAAGCCCTGGAAGTGCCCCGAAATCCCTCACCTCTCGCAGTGCAATGCCATCATGTTCTGCTTGCGCAAGCAAGGCAGCAGAAACCGGGTGATCTGAGCGGCTCGCCAGACTCGCGGCCAGGATGCGCACCTCGGTCTCATCCCATCCATTCAGCGATACAAAATCTGTCTGTACCGGTTTTCCGTAGGTAATTGTCCCCGTCTTATCGAGAGCCAGCCAGCGCAGCTTGCGCCCTTTTTCCAGGTAAACGCCACCCTTGATCAGAATGCCATGACGGGCTGCAGCGGCCAGACCACTCACAATAGTGACAGGAGTAGAAATCACCAGCGCGCAGGGGCAGGCAATCACGAGCAACACAAGCGCCTTGTAAATCCATCCATTCCAGTTGCCATCTACCAATAGAGGCGGCAGGATCGCAACCAGTATCGCAATGACAAAAACGATGGGAGTGTAGATGCGTGCAAACTGATCTACAAAACGTTGTGTCGGTGAACGTGCACCCTGTGCCTGCTCAACTGCAAGGATGATCCGTGCAAGCGTACTGGCATCCGCTGTTGCTGTGACGACATATTCAAACGATCCAGCTTCGTTAATCGTACCGGCGAATACCTCATCACCCATAGATTTTTCTACAGGCAGACTCTCACCCGTAATCGGAGCTTGATTCAGCGTCGATTGACCACTTACGATTTTGCCATCAAGCGCAATGCGCTCACCAGGCCTGACACGGATTCGCGCATTGATTTGAACCCCAGCAGCCTCACACTCAGACCAGGAGCCATCACTTTGCAAGACGGTCGCATGCTCTGGCGTGAGCTCCATGAGCCCCTTGATCGCATGGCGCGCACGATCGAGGGACTTCGCTTCGATCAACTCTGCCAGTGTGAATAGCACCATCACCATGGCCGCCTCGGGCCACTGACCCAGTGCCAGTGCTCCCGTTACAGCAATACTCATCAACGCGTTAATGTTCAGATTGCCATTACTAATCGAGATCCAGCCCTTCTTATACGTGGTCAAGCCACAAATCAATACCGCAAATAGTGCCAATACTGCCGGTATCCACGAAGTGAGCCCAGCCCAGGTTGCAGACTCCGAGCCAACAGCTGCCAGGCCTGCAACCGCGAGAGGCCACCATGGCCGAATGGGCTCTGACGTTTGTTCAGGTTGTGCCGATGGACTGTTTGCAACTTCTGGTGTAAATCCTAGCGAATGCACAGCATCCAGAATGGAGGACAGGGCCTCAGCGTCATGTGTCACGAACAGCACGCGTTGCATAAGATTGAACTCAAGAGCAGTGACGCTCGCCATGCCACCGAGCTTCTTGCGCAGCAGAGTCTCTTCAGTTGGACAATCCATCTGCATGATGCGTATGGGGGTTTGAATCTGCTGAGGACGAGATGACTGCGTGTGTTGACTGCCTGATTCTTGCTTACTGTCGTTGGGCATAATTCGCTCAGAAAATGATTTTTTATGACACAACCTGAATCTATGTCAAAGTCAGAATATTTCTGGAATATAAGTGAAAATCGATGAATCTTCTCAATCTGCGGATTAAAAAATAAAGCTCATGCATTTAAAGCAACTCAATCGAATAGGCTGATTTTTTAATACACCCTAAGATTCAAGTGTGGCAATGACGCGATACAAGGCCTCGTGAGTGACGCCAATCTCTGTGGGTCCTGCGTCAAGTATGTCAAACGCGCGGTACAGAGCATCTCAGGACGAGGCTACGTTAAAAGTTGGCACATGTAAAAGTGGTGGTAGTTGCTGCTGCCACTAATTGCTGTCACCGGTGCATGGCAGCAATCAGGGCCTGATGTCCATCGGTAAACATAGCTGGTAGCCAACTCCCCAGACGGCTCTCAAGGCCGGCTCGGCATCCTCTTCAAGCACGCCTGCAATTTTTTTGCGCAAGCGGCTGACGAGACTTTCAAGCGCACGTTTACCAATATCTTCAGCCTCCAGGCGCTGGTTCAACAACTGGCAAATGATATCTGTTTCGAGCGTATGACTCGGCGCCTGGATCAAAGCCACCAGTAAAACTCTTTCGCTGTGTGTCAGCACGACTCTCTGATGCGGCAACTCACCTGTGAGCGAACGATCTTGCAAATTAATAGACCATATTGCTGGATTCTTCGCACGCTTGACTCGCCGGTGCAGACTCAGCAGAGTCGACGTAAGCTCTTCTGGAGCAATGGGTTTAGACAAATAAATATCCGCGCCCGCTTCATAGCCCCTCAAGCGATCAGGCAAGCTGGTACGCGCCGTCAGCATCACAATTCCCATACTGGGAATACTCTGTCTGATCCGGTGCGCGATCGATACGCCATCCTCACCAGGAAGTGTCAAATCGAGAACAAGCGCATCAATCGGCTCTGTTGTGAGTAGCTCATCGAGAGACTTGCCGTTACTCACGGCAAAAACAATAAAACCAAATTGTTTGAGATGAAAATGGATTTCTTTACGTAGCAGCGGATCATCCTCGATCAATGCGATACGCATTTGCTCGACTTCTGCATTCATACCGGCAACCTCACTACAAAACGAACAAGATTCTCATGGGGCTGATATTCAATCGACCCACCTAATAATGTGCAAATCGAACGAATTAAATACAAACCTAGCCCTGTGCCAGAAATATTATGCGCATAGGTACTTCGGTAATAGCGCGTAAATAACTGCGAAGCCTCTGGTGCACCACTCACACCTATGTGATTGTCCACCGTCAGAACAATATGATTGCGTTTACTTTCGGGAGTCATTGCGTCATCCAGCTGAATACGCAAATCAATGGAGCTACCCCAATGTGAGTATTTCATTGCATTGTCTATCAGGTTCGTCGTAATCATCGAAAATAATTGTGGGTCGACTTCTACGACCAAATTATCAGGGATGGTTAATTTCAAACGAGAACGATTCAGCTGAATGATTGGCAAATCCAGAATAAGGGATTCCATGTCCACGAACTCAGGCCTGATTGAAAACTTTTTCTGATCAAGCTGATCAACCTGAATGCACCGTTCAAGCACGGCGTCCATACTCGATATCGATTCAGCAATACTATTCAAGCGCTCTTTAGCACTCGTCTGATCAAAATTTTCAGGCTGGGAAAAAACATAGTTCAGGGAACCCGCAGCCATCCGCAACGTGGCCAGCGGTGTCTTCAATTCATGTGTCAGCATGTCTATCAGCATACTGCGTTCAACGAACTGTTGATGTTCAAGATGACTTTTTGTACGCAATGCGTCCATTTCTGCCAGTGTTCGCTTGAATGTATTGCGATTAATCGTGGAACTCTTGAGCACTAAAAAATACATGATCAGGCCGCCAATAAAACCACTCAATTGCGCGGGAGTCACTAACAAATCACTTTTTTGAAAATTGGAGAGGCCCAGGAGATCACCCCATATCAGCAAAGCAACGAAAAAAAACCCACCAATTATGAATCGTCGCATTTTCAGATCGAGTTTTTTTGCACGCCATGCCACGTAAATCTCTACAACGGGCAACAACCCAAGAATGATCAAGTTGACAGTTAAGGCCATGGCCGTCAGGTATCCACAGACCACTGCAATCAGATCCAGAAACAGATACCCCATGACAATAAAATACACTCGCCGATACCATGCCGGAGGGGAGGACTTCTGCAGCAAAGAATAAGAAAAAAACAATATGGCGATGATGCGCGCCACGAGCAACACATTGAATGTCAGAACATCTAGTTGCGGTGCATCATAAAAAACAAAGCTCGCCAGGGTACCCGCACCCGAAAGTGTAAAAGCCAGGGAACAGATTTGCGACAAGGTAAAGGAGCCAAGAACCGGATCCTTATTTTTGATGTACTGGAGCATCGACCAAAAAATAGTCATCAGTACGATACCCAGCATCAGTCCCGCTATTTTGTTCTGATTCGCGGACAACTCAAAGCTATCGTCATGAACCATGGCCTGGGAAGTCAGGTAATACCCATTAAGAGATCTTAATCTGACATAAAAGTTTACCGTCTCGCCCTTGGGTACATTGAGATTAAAACAATAAACGTACTCCACACAGTTTTGATTGTTATTAGGAAAGAGACTACCTGTCTGGTGCATCACCCAGCTACCATTTCTTTCTTCGTAGAGCTGGATATCAGACAAAAAATGCGGCCCAATCCTCAGCTCTAGCGCTGTGTCCTGAGCAGATGCGTTGATTCGGTCTGCCCTGTCGGGCGTCAAGGTTGTGGGTTTGATTCCTGGCGCCTGAACAGTCAGGCGAATCCAGCGAGTCTTTTCTGTCCAGGCACGATCAAAACTCTTTGAGAATGGCTGATATTTTGCGTGCAAGACGTCCTGGATCTGCATCCGGCCTGTGGGATCAATAAAAATCCCCCGATCAACAATCAACTCTTTAGAGTTCACGGCCCAGGCATTCAGGCTCATGAACAATATGCCAACAATCAATACCCATCTCAGTGAGATGAATGAAAGAGGCAATCGGAACATATTAAGTATTTTTGACGGCAGTTGAAACGTAAACATGCTCAAAGCATAGCAGCCCTCGCGCCTGGTACCAAAGGCGTTGAGCGCATTTAAAAGATTCAGAGGCAACTCTACACGCCGGCTTGCTTTGAGTGTTCAGACAGGTATTGCACAGCGCGCCGCACACCCTGCCCGCCCACCGCAACACCCATCGACTCCATCGCAGCTTCGACACCACCCAGAGCACCCAGCACCATGGCTGCGTTCAAATCTCCCAAGTGGCCAATACGGAAGACCCGCCCGGCAAACTGTCCCAGACCGCCGGCAATCAAGACTTGGAATTGCTCACGCGCAATTTGACGAATCCGCTCCGGGTCAATACCAGGCGCAACCAGAATGGCGGTCACCGAGACTGAGCGTGCCTCTGGCACGCGGCACAAAAACTGAACGTTACCTTCTTCGGACCATGCCTCGACAGCAGCATGAACTGCACCTGCCAGAAGCTGGTGGCGGGACAGCACATTGTCGATCCCTTCTTTTTCGATCAAACCAAAGGCTGCCTGCATGCCCATCAATAAGTTTTGCGGTGGTGTACCGCAAAACTTTCTGTAGGATAGATCGCTCTTGCGCAGTCTCCAATCCCAATAAAAACGCGGCGCGGGATTCTTGTTACAGACAGCCATGGCACGCTCATCCGCGGCACAAAAGCCAAGTCCGGGTGGCGTCATCAATCCTTTTTGTGACGCGCCAATCACCGCATTCACACCCCAGGCATCCATTTCAAATTTGATTGCTCCGAGTGAGGCCACCACATCAACGACGAACAGGGCAGGATGTCCCGATGCATCCATCGCACGACGGATTGCAGCAATATCACTTGTGGTGCTGCTGGCGGTATCTGTATGCACTGCAAACACGGCAACGATTTCATTTTTGGTATCTGCACGCAACACTTGTTCGATCGCATCAATATCAATCGGGTAGCCTTCGTTATAAGGGGTGCGCAAGACATGGGCACCCATCGCGTCGGCAAGCAAGGCCCAGGAATCAGCAAAGTGGCCTGTGCCTGGGATCAGCACCTTTTGTCCGGGACCGATCAAATTGACTGTCATGGCTTCCCACGCACCGTGTCCATTTGCAGCATAGAGAAATACGTCAGCAGCCTTGGTATTGAGTAAAGAACGCAACCCGCGCTCACAACCTGCAATAAATGCATCGACTCGCGGATCTCCCATATCCATCGGCTGTTGCGTCATTGCATCCTGAACGGCCTTTGGCACATGTGAAGGGCCAGGAGAGTGCAAAAAACGTACACCGGGAACGTAGGGAAATGGCGAAGAGGCAGAAGTCATAGTGATCCAGTCATTTATCAATACTTCACAAGAGTTCAATATTAACCTCTGACTCCCTCTTTGCGCGAGCGCCAGCCTCGTGAATCCGCGCAACAACAGTCTTTGCCATCTATGCGCAACATTGCGTATGGACGCCTCGTGTCAATAGCAGGACACTGCAAAGATTTATATGCGCCCAAGCACACGACGCCAGCAAGGTACAGTCCTGATTGAAACAAGTCTGATACTTGTTCCCGTCCTGTTTGCCGCAGGCCTTGCAGTGGAGCTATTGCACAGCAATCAGCTCAGACAGGTTGCGACACTTGCCCTCTATCAGACCGGCCGGGTCGCCAGCACATCACAGGCACTCCCAGAGAACATGCTCGCAGCATTCAGACAGGCTATTGCACCCCTGTTTAGCGTACAAGGTCAACGGGATCACGCACACGTACCCACGCGTTCAGCAGAACAGCGGTTCTATCTGCAAACAGGCCTGCCACTCTGGCAATTGGAGATCCTGTCTCCCACGCAGGCATCATTCAAGGATTTTGCAGATACCACGCTGACACGTGCGCAGGGACGCCCAGTGATACGCAATAGCTATTTGGCACAACAGCATCAACAGCATGTTGCCGCAGGCTGGCCTGATGGACGAGGCCCATTTTCGGGGCAGACAGTCTTCCAAGCCAATACACTGAGGCTACGCCTGACATTGCTCTATTCATCCACAGTACCGGGAGTCCGACTGATCATGAAGGGATTGGCCTGGCTGGTGCTCAGGCGTGAAGATCTCGTGAGCCGAGCCTGGCAGCAAGGACTACTGGCCGTCGTTGTTGAAGCTGACGTCATGATGCAAAGCAATGTTGTCAGTTTGGATCAGTACGTATACAGTCCGGACAACCTCAAAATTGGCAGCAGGGCTCAGAACAGGCTTGAGCACAGAAAGGCCGTGCCTGCCGTTAATCTCCAGCCATTGAATCAATCGGCAGTCCCATTTCATCCTCCCACTGCAGGGCCGGCACACCCTCTTGCGAGATCTGACATTGAAACAGCGGGGACACGATCTGTAGAAGTTGAAAATAAAAAAAATCCTGCCGCACCGGATCAGGCGTTATGCGATGCACTTCTCTGTTGTATGTAGTCGCCAAGCTCTGTTGACATGCAGCCGTCAGGGACCGACCCTGGCTTACTGAGGACGCGGTGGATTTTTGACTGCAGAGGATACCGGAGCAGTTGCGCTCCCAGCAGGTTTAACCACCTGTGCAGGCTTGGCTGTCCCTGCGGCAGTCGCTGTCCTGGCAGGTACTGCGGGTGTTGCAGGCTTGGCACCAGATTTAAGAGTGGGCTTCAGTTCTGGCGCTTTGACATCGGGCGGCAGTATCTGCACGAACAGCTCACCCTGGCGCATCATGCTGAGTTCTGCCCTGGCACGCTCTTCGGAGGCCTCTGTCCCTGTGCGCAAGTCATCGACTTCTGCAGTGAGTGCCTGGTTACGCGCGCGCAAGCCTTCATTGACATTTCGCTGTACAGACACCTGTTCTTGCACATCCCAGACAGCCAGCCAGCCGCCCCGACCCACCCACAAGGGATACTGGATCAGACCGACTAACGCAACCAGAAGCAACAGCAGTAGACGCATACCGTCTCAATTGTAAGGATGCGACACGAGGCCGCATCCAAATCGCGTCTTAACGCAGGTTAAAAAACGCATCACGACCCGGGTAGGTTGCGACTTCGGCGAGCTCTTCTTCGATACGCAACAACTGGTTGTACTTCGCCATACGATCCGAGCGTGACAGTGAGCCAGTCTTGATCTGCATGGCATTGGTCGCCACTGCAATATCAGCAATCGTTGAATCCTCAGTCTCACCAGAGCGATGTGACACAACGGAGGTGTAGCCCGCACGCTTGGCCATTTCGATGGCAGCAAAGGTCTCGGTCAGTGTGCCGATCTGGTTGATCTTGATCAGGATCGAGTTAGCAATGCCCTGATCAATTCCTTGCTTAAGAATTTTTGTGTTGGTCACAAACAAGTCGTCACCGACCAGCTGAATCTTGCGGCCCAGTTGTTCGGTCAGCAGCTTCCAGCCATCCCAGTCGTTTTCGGCCATGCCGTCCTCGATCGAAATAATCGGATATTTGTCACACCAGGTAGCAAGCAGGTTTGCGAACTCCTGTGAAGACAGCTCAATACCACCTTCACCATCCAGCCTGTATTTGCCATTGCGATAAAACTCGGACGCAGCACAATCCAGACCCAGTGCAATTTGCGTACCAGGCTCATAGCCTGCATTTTCAATCGCGCGCAAAATGAGTTGAATCGCGGCTTCGTGGTTGGGTACGTTGGGAGCAAAACCACCTTCGTCACCAACTGCGGTGGACATGCCAGCGTCATTGATCAGTTTTTTCAGTGCGTGAAAGGTTTCAGCACCCATCTGCATGGCGTGACGAAAGCTCGTTGCACCGATTGGCAGGATCATCAGTTCTTGCAGATCAAGCGTGTTATTGGCATGAGCACCGCCGTTGATGACGTTCATCATCGGCACAGGCATGCTCATCGGTCCACTGCCACCAAAATATCGATAGAGGGACAAACCGGATTCGTCAGCCGCAGCGCGTGCAACGGCCATGCTGGCAGCCAGAATCGCGTTGGCGCCCAGGCGTGACTTGCCTTCGGTACCATCAAGCTCAATCATGGTGCGGTCAAGGAATGTTTGTTCCTGAGCATCCAGTCCCATCAGGGCTTCGGATATTTCAGTATTCAAATTCTCAACTGCCCGCAAAACGCCCTTGCCCAGATAACGGGTTGGGTCACCGTCGCGCAGCTCAATGGCTTCGCGGCTGCCAGTCGAGGCACCTGACGGTACGGAAGCGCGTCCCATGGCGCCGGACTCAAGCAACACATCACATTCGACGGTTGGATTGCCACGTGAGTCGAGAATTTCACGACCAATGATATCTACGATTGAACTCATTTCGCTATTTCCTGAAAGATAAAAAGATTCGTTAAGCGCGTTAAAAGCTTGATTCCAGAAAACCGTGGCGCTTGACCACACGGTCCAGATCAATCAGCGTCGCGAGCAGTTCTTTCATGCGCCCAAGGGGGACGGCATTCGGTCCATCGGACATTGCCTTGGACGGATCGGGATGGGTTTCCATGAAGAGACCCGCCACGCCAGCCGCAACAGCCGCTCGTGCCAGTACTGGGACAAATTCTCGCTGCCCTCCTGAGGAGGTGCCCTGACCGCC
Organism: Alcaligenaceae bacterium; assembly: GCA_947379755.1. Lineage (GTDB taxonomy): Bacteria > Pseudomonadota > Gammaproteobacteria > Burkholderiales > Burkholderiaceae_B > Zwartia. The sequence goes on from CANCOC010000016.1 coordinate 17,587, forward strand.
CGGCAACTGCACCGAATGTGTGGCATCGAACACTACAGGACAGCTGGTTTCGCGCATGATGGCAAGCGAGCGCATATCTGAAACCAGATTGTTATAACCAAATGACACGCCACGTTCACACACCATGATATCTGGCGCAACGCCAGCATCGACTGCCGCCTGACGTGCCTTGTTCACGACCTGGATCATGTCATGGGGCGCCAGGAACTGGCCTTTTTTAATATTGACGGGCTTACCACTGGCCGCACATGCCTGAATGAAGTCTGTCTGACGGCATAAGAATGCCGGTGTCTGCAGCACATCAACCACTGCGGCGACGGCCTGGACCTGGTCCTTGTCATGTACATCAGTCAGGATTGGCACACTGAACTCGGCGCGGACATCAGCCAGGATCTGAAGGCCTTCATCCATGCCAGGACCGCGATAAGACGTACCTGAACTACGGTTTGCCTTGTCAAAAGAGCTTTTATAGATAAACGGGATACCCAGGGCAGAAGTGATCTCACACAGCGCACCTGCCGTATCGAAAGCCATCTGACGTGACTCAATCACGCAGGGGCCTGCAATCAGGAAGAACGGTTGCGCCAGGCCGACATCAAATCCGCACAGTTTCATCAGGCATCCTTGCGTGAATTCTGATTAATCAGAGCTGCTTTGATATAACTGGAAAACAGCGGATGGCCATCACGCGGCGTCGAGGTGAACTCCGGGTGAAACTGCACACCCATAAACCAGGGGTGCTCTGGCAACTCCATGATTTCTGGGAGGTTTTCAGTCGGCGTGCGCGCGCTGATTACCATGCCAGCCTGTTCAAGCCGGGGCACGTAGATATTATTGACTTCAAAGCGATGACGATGACGCTCGTTGACTTCGGGTCCGTAGATTGAACTGGCCAGGGTGCCGGCCTTGATCGGACAGACTTGTGAACCTTTGCGCATGGTGCCACCCAGGTCAGAAGCTTCATCACGCTTTTCAACACGCCCTTCACGATCCAGCCACTCGCTGATCAGAGCCACGACAGGGTGCGTGGTGTCTGGTGCAAACTCGGTGCTGTTGGCCTCTGTCAGACCCGCAACATGCCGGGCAAACTCAATGACCGCCAGCTGCATGCCCAGACAGATTCCCAGATAGGGGATCTTATTCTCGCGTGCATACTGAATCGCAGCAATCTTGCCTTCTGTCCCACGCTTGCCAAAACCACCAGGAACCAGAATGGCATCGAATTTTTTGAGAGAGGCAACACCGTTCTGCTCAAGATCCTCAGAGTCGATATATTCGACTACAACTTTGGAACGCGTATGGATTCCGGCATGAATCAGCGCTTCGGTGAGCGACTTATAGGACTCGGTGAGGTCGACATACTTGCCGACCATCGCGATACGGACTTCATGCAAGGGGTGTTCGAGCGCCTCAATCAGACCTTCCCACATGGACAGGTCTGCAGCAGGAGGGTGAATCGCCAGCGCCTCGCAAATGAGGTCATCCAGGCCCTGCTTGTGCAACATACCGGGTACTTTGTAAATCGAGGTGGCATCCCAGACCGAAAACACTGCGTCGAGCGGGACATTGGAGAACAACGAAATCTTGGCGCGCTCCTCGTCAGGAATCGGACGGTCAGCACGGCACAGCAAGGCATTGGGAATAATGCCGATTTCGCGCAATTTTTGGACCGAATGCTGAGTCGGCTTGGTTTTGAGTTCGCCTGCGGAGGCGATAAACGGCACCAGCGTCAGGTGAATAAAAGCAGCGTTATTGCGCCCCAGGCGCAAACTCATCTGGCGCACGGCCTCGAGAAAGGGCAAGGACTCAATGTCACCAACGGTGCCGCCGATCTCGACCACAGCCACATCGGTCTGGCCGGCCCAGGACTGGTCTGCCCCACGCGTAATGAAATCCTGGATTTCATTGGTGATGTGTGGAATCACCTGGACAGTTTTGCCCAGATAATCCCCACGACGCTCTTTGCGCAGGACTGATTCATAAATCTGTCCGGTCGTGAAGTTATTCACCTTGCGCATCTTCGAGGAAATAAAACGCTCGTAGTGGCCCAGGTCCAGATCAGTTTCGGCACCGTCTTCGGTCACGAAGACTTCACCGTGCTGAAACGGGCTCATCGTGCCCGGATCTACGTTGATGTAGGGATCCAGTTTGAGTAGGGTGACTTTGAGGCCGCGCGATTCAAGAATGGCGGCTAAAGAAGCGGCGGCAATGCCCTTACCTAGTGAGGACACTACACCGCCAGTGACAAATACGTATTTGGTCATGTCATCGACGCCCTAAAATGCGGCGTATGCGGGAAATTTGGATTATAGCCGCCCAGCCCTGCTTTTCGGAAACAGACACCAGACTTTTTTTATAAACACGCTATGTGGTGGTTTGCGGGGAGATTGCTGCAGTGCGATGCAACAACCATTGCAATGCTGCTCCTTCAACATGGGGGGCAAGTCTGCGCTGTACTTCAGCATGGTAAGCATTGAGCCAGCTGATTTCATCCAGTCTTAATTGCTCAATCTGTATGCAGCGCGTATCAATCGGGCAGAGCGTAAGCGTCTCAAACTGCAAAAACTCGCCAAATTCGGACTCTCCCGCATGTTGATTGCAGACTAGATTTTCGATCCGGATCCCCCAGCGACCTGCACGATAGAGACCCGGCTCATTCGAAGTGATCATGCCAGGCTGCATCGCAGTATGGGGCGCAGGCACAGCCCGATAGGAAATAACCTGAGGACCCTCATGCACATTCAGAGCGTAGCCCACGCCATGGCCCGTGCCGTGCCCATACTCTGCCAATCTTTCCCACAGGGGCGCACGCGCCACTGCATCAATCAGAGGAGATGCAATACCACGCGGAAATCGCAGCGCTGACAATGCAATCATGGCACGCAAAACAGCTGTGTAGTCATCTTTCATGGCAACGGTCGGCTGACCGACCGGCACGACGCGGGTGATATCTGTCGTGCCCCCAAGATACTGTGCGCCCGAATCAATCAGGAGCAACCCGTCACCCGCGATTCTGGCATGCGATGTGGCCGTAGGCCGATAATGCGGCATCGCACCATTTGAGTTAAAGGCTGAAATCGTGCCAAAGCTGCGGGAAATAAACCCGGCTTGCCGGGCTCTGAGGGCAATCAGACGCTCGTCGATCATGAGTTCGTGCAGCAACTGGCTGTCACACACCGCAATCATGCCTTCGAGCCAGGCAAAAAACTCACAGAGCGCTGCGCCATCTTGCTCCATGACACGGCGGACATGATTCAATTCAAATTCAGTTTTTTGGGACTTGAAAAAAGTACTGGGATTCATCGTGCGCACCGATACTGCCTGAACACGGTCAATCAATGCGCAGGTTGTGCGCACGGGATCAAACATCAGCACATCCTGCGCCGTAAGATTCGCCAGCTGATCTGATGCGAGTGCATAGTCGCAGACCTCGATGCCATCCGCAGCCAGCTCACGCGCAAGTGCTGCATCAATCTTGCCTGGCATGACAAAGAGTTGCAGCGTATGTGAACCGATCAGCACGTGCGACAAAAAAACCGGGTTATAGGTGACATCACTGCCACGTAAATTCAGTAACCACGCGATATCGTCCAGGGTCGAGATCACATGCCACTGCGCGCCCTGCTCCCGCATGGCATGGCGTACACGTTCTATCTTGTGACTGCGGCTCTGGCCTGCATACTCAAGCGGCAGACCCCTGATTGGCGCATCGGGCAATGCGGGACGATCGAGCCAGCACTGGCCGGGCAAGTCCAGTGTCAGTTCCAGGCGGATTGCACGGTCTGCAAACACCGCGATCAGCGCATCACGTCCGGCAACGCTTAAGGCGCGGCCATCGACCGCCACCACGCCCTGGTGCGCAATATGTTCTGCAAGCCATTGCGTATGGGCCTGATCTGCTGCCGTACCGATTTTCATCAGGGTCCATGCCGTACCCGCCAACTCGTTTTCTGCCTGAACCCAGTAGCGACTGTCCACCCAGAGACCTGCGAAGTCAGCCGTCACGACCAACGTGCCCACTGAGCCAGTAAAAGTTGTCAGCCAGCCACGCAACTGCCAGTACTCAGGCAAGTACTCGGAGAGATGTGGATCTGCAGAAGGAATCAGACAGGCATCGACACCAGCTGAACGCATTGCTGCGCGGAGTAACTCGACGGGTGACATTCAGATTTGACCTGTAAGAGTAGTGGAAATACACGACTGATACACGTTCATTGCAGCGTTCGTGCAATCAACGTAATGTCAGCGCAACATGAAGGACATCGCAGCAAGACTGTTCAGGATGCGAATGGTTTGCTGCATCGAGTCCGCAACAAACTGAACCGTGACGCCATCAGTGCGAACCAGCATCGGCAAGGTACAAAACAAATCAGCAAATGCCGGACCCTGCGTCGTCAGCTGACAGCTGATCGGTGCGGCAATACAAAAAGGCTGAAAATCCACGCAATCATCCTGGGCCTGTAACGTCGACCTGACAGGTGCAGTCATCCCGGTCGACTCACCCAGATCACGCACCGCACGTTCTGAGGCCTCGGCGATGTCGGCCTGTGCCTCGGCGGGTGAAAGGCTCAGGCCACTCGAATGACCATAGGCGAGCTTGGTTTGCACCCATTGCGCGCATGCAAAGTGTGGTTTGTTTTCGGCAATAAACTGATCATCACCCGAACCGAATAAAACAGGTACGCCCATTTCACCTGCAAGTGCACCATATAAGCCCGCTTCGCCAAGTGCTTGCCCGTTGATTTCGACCCGCGCAAAGGCAAAACTGTTGATGGTGTGGGCGAGCACACCATGACCCTGCGCCTGAGAGTGATAACCCAGCAACATGACGCCATGGCACTGTTGTTCCAGGCCTGCCATCATGCCCAGATAGCGTGGCTTGCCCAGCACATAGCGGGCACGTGGATCAAGCGCATCGACCAGCAGATTGCGAAAACTTCCGTGCGAGTCATTGACCAACACGTCTGTTGCCCCACCTGCAAAGGCACCTCGAATAGCCGCATTGGCTTCTTCAGTCATCCAGCGACGCGCTCGCTCATACTCACCGTTACCTGGTCGTGTCTGTTCGGCGTGAAAGACGCCGGCCACACCCTCGATATCTGCAGAGATGAGTATTTTCATTTTTTAGCGGCTCACACAGGTTTGGATAAACGTGCTCTGACAATTGCCACGACTCCTGGCAACAGCGACACAACAATAATGCCTAGAATAACGCCAGTGAGATGATCGCGAACAAACGGCAGATTACCAAACCAGTAGCCAGCGAGCGTCAGCGAGATCACCCACAACAAGCCACCACTGACGTTAAACGCAAAAAACTTTTTAGGATCCATCCGGGCAAAACCGGCAACAAAGGGCGCCATGGTGCGCGCGATCGGCAAAAACCTGGCAATCACGATGGTCTGACCGCCATAACGGTCAAAAAAGCTCTGGGTATAGGCCAGACGCGCAGGGCTGACCAGACGGGTGCGGCTGATCAAGGTTGCACCAAACCAGCGTCCGATCGCATAATTCACGGCGTCGCCCGTAATCGCGGCGGCACTGAGCAGACCCATCAGCAAAAACAGATCCATCTTGCCCATCGCGCAAATCGCACCTGCAACAAATAGCAAGGAATCACCAGGCAGGAAATTGGCAAAGACAAGCCCGGTTTCAGAAAAAATGATCAGCACCAGCAACACGTATATCCATGCGCCATGACTCTCAATGAATTGCAACATTGTTTGATCGATATGCAGCAGCAAATCAAATATATATGACACAACTTCCATAGTGAAATCCTTCAGGCTGACAATTGACGGGCGCAGTGCCCGCGCGATGGGTCATTGTAGCGAACACACTGACGCGTCAAAACTTGTCTGGATAGGCTTGCAGCAGGGATGTCCTGACATGGCCGTCTCGTCCTCTGACCGTATCTGCCCACCAGAGCGAGGACACAATCGCCTGTTCGGTCGCCTCGGCGGCCGCATCAAATAAAGGATCGAGTTCCTGTTCATGCAGCATGGCGACTGCAGGCCCGGGTTGCTTGCGATCATGCGAAACGGTGTAGGCCGTCGAAAGTGCGAGCGCGATGTCACCACTACCGTGTCCAAAGTTTGAGCCCATTCTGGCCAGACCTGCACATGCACGGACCGAAAGTCGGCGCAACTGCCGGGCATCTAGCGGCGCATCGGTTGCAAGGATGATAATGATTGAGCCTTTTTCAGGTTCGGTCCCGGCCTGGGCATCGCCGCTTGCTTGCTGCGCAATGCGCTGACCCATAATGGTCAGATTGGCGGCCTTGCCAAAGTTGGAGAGCACGAGCGCACCGACGGTCCTGTCAGAGACAATGCGTGAGGCGGAGCCAATGCCACCCTTTAAGCCAAAGCAGGACATGCCGCGTCCTGCGCCAACAGCACCCAGTTCAAAGTGTTCGCTAGCGCAGTCGTGGGCAAGATCATAGTGATCAGGCGTTACGGCAAAGGCCTGAATATCATTCAGATAGCCGTCATTACATTCAAACACGAGCGGATTGATCGTAGGCCATGCCCGACCAATCTCACGATGCGCATGAATGGACTGTCTGATCTGCGCATGCGCAACCGCCGACACACTAAAAGTATTTGTCAGTGCCACAGGCGTTTCAAGTACACCGAGCTCTTCAAGCTGCATCAGTCCAACTGACTTGCCAAAACCGTTGATGACGGTTGCGGCGGCAGGTACCTTATTCAAATAATGGGACTGCCCATGCACACGCAGCACGGTGACACCGGTCTGAATCGCGCCATCATTCAGGGTGCAATGGCCGACTGTGACGCCAGTGACATCCGCAATACTATCGCGGGGGCCCGAGGGCAGATGGCCCACGCGCAGCATTATTTTGCCTCGTGAGGCGTGCGTGTGCTCGGGGGAGCCATTATTTGCGGTCAATTTTCGGATCCAGTGCATCACGCAAGCCGTCACCCAGCAGGTTAAAAGCCAGCACAGTCAAAAAAATGGCGAGCGCTGGAAAAATCGCGACATGAGGTGCCACGACCATATCCGAACGCGCCTCATTGAGCATGGCACCCCATTCAGGCGTGGGGGGGCGCGCACCCATCCCTAAAAATGAAAGACTCGCGGCAGTAATGATTGAAGTGCCGATGCGCATCGTGCCATAGACCACAATGGAGGAAATCGTACCTGGCAGAATATGCCGCATGATGATGGTTGTATCAGAGGCACCCAGACTCCTGACTGCCTCGACATAGGTCATATGCTTGAGTGACAGGGTGTTGCCCCGCACCAGCCTGGCAAAAGCAGGCACACTGAAAACGGCCACAGCCACAATGACATTGACCATGCTTGAGCCCAGAATTGCCACCACGCCAATTGCCAGCAACATCCCCGGGAAAGCGAGCAGTACATCTGAAATACGCATGGTGACGCGTTCCCACCACCCCTGGTAGTAGCCAGCCATCAGCCCCATGAAGGTTCCGATGATGGCACCGATCGCAACAGAGAGCAGACCCGCCGCAAGTGAAATGCGTGCGCCCATCACGACGCGGCTCAGGATATCGCGTCCCAGCGCATCCACACCAAACCAGTGAGTCCAGGAAGGGGTCTCGTTTAACGCGTCATAATCAAAATAGTCTTCGGGATCAAAAGGAACAATCCAGGGTGCAAAGACAGCCAGCGCGACGAGCAGCAGGACAAATGCACCTGCAACCATTGCCAGATGCTGTTTTTTAAACTTGCGCATAAACTCAGACCAGGGGGTTCGTACACGATCCGCCTGCTTTTCTTGTTTCATGGATCTGCCCTCCCCTATTTATAGCGAATACTTGGATTGATCGCACCGTACAACACGTCGACCAACAGGTTGATCAAAATAAATTCGAACGAAAATAACAACACCAGACCTTGAATCACGGGATAGTCACGCTGATTCACTGCATCAACCAGCAAACGGCCCAGACCCGGCCAGTTGAATACTGTTTCAACAACGATGGAACCTCCCAGCAGGAATCCAAACTGCAAGCCCATCATCGTCACCACCGGAATCAATGCGTTGCGCAAAGTGTGTTTGAGGACTACAACGGATTCAGACAAACCCTTTGCCCGCGCAGTTCGTACGAAATCCTCCTGGATCACCTCGACAAAAGAAGCCCGTGTAAAACGTGCCATCACGGCAGCAACGGCTGCACCAAGTGTCAGTGATGGCAAAATAAAGTGCCTCCAGCTGTCAGCACCAACTGTCGGCAGCCAGCCGAGCTTGACTGAGAAAATCTGCATCAGCATCATGCCCAGCGCAAAGGCTGGAAAAGAAATGCCCGACACTGCAAACGTCATGCCGAGCCGATCTGGCCACTTGTTGCGCCAGACAGCCGAACACACGCCAATCGTCATCCCGACAATCACCGACCACAACATACTCCAGACAGTCAGCCACAGGGTTGGCATAAAGCGCTCGGCAATCTCTTGCGTGACAGGTCGCCTGGTGCGCAGGGACTTGCCCAGATTACCTTGCAGCAAGTCCGATACATACCGCACAAACTGCTCATGCAGAGGTAAATCCAGCCCCAGATCCTGACGGATCAATTTGATTGTTGCCTGATCCGCATCCTGCCCGGCGACCAGACGCGCCGGATCGCCCGGCAACATGTGGACAAACAAAAATACAATCACCACCACAATCAGCAAAGTGGGGATCATGCCAGACAAACGACGGATCAGATACGAGAACATTTAGATGATGTATGAATTACTTTAAATCAATATCACCGAACCACAGCGAAGTATCAGGTTGCACATAGACGCCTGACAATGTTTTCGTGCGCACATAGACGTTATTAGCAGTGACCAGAAATGCCCAGGGAGCATCTTTCCAGATAGTTTCCTGGGCATTTTTATAGAGCGTCGTCTTTTCTTCACGATCACTGGTGGTGAGCGCGCGCATGATGTCGGCATCCACCTTGGGATTGGAATAATAGGCGGTGTTGTTCATCACAGGAGGATAGGCTGGTGTACTGAGCAAAGGACGCAACGCCCAGTCGGCTTCGCCAGTCGATGAAGACCATCCTGCGTAGTACATGCGCACCTGAGCGTCTTCAGGCTTTTGCACCTGATTGACGCGTTGCACACGCTGTCCGGACTCGAGGATTTCGATCGAAGTCTTGATACCCACCTGAGTCAGCTGCTGCTGCAAAAACTGCACAACCTTGACCGAGGTGCCATCGTTATAGGCAGACCAGAGTGTGGTTTCAAAGCCATTGGGGTAACCAGCCTGGGCCAGCAACTCTTTGGCTTTTTTTGGATCGTACGGCCAGGGTTGCATCTTGTAGGCAAAATCTACGCCCTGTGGCACCACGCCGTCGAGAGGGGTTGCAAAGCCCGAAAAGGCTACTTTTGCAAGAGCCTGCTTGTTAATCGCATAGTTAATCGCTTCGCGCACCCGCACATCGCTAAAGGGTTTGACAAGCGTGTTCATCGAAATGTAGCGTGCCATGATAGATTTTGAATCATCAATCACGTCGAGTTTTGGACTTTTTTCGAGTATCGAAATTTGCTCGTAAGGAATCGGGAAAGCAAACTGTGCCTCGCCCGTCTGCATCACCGCCGCACGTGTGTTGTTGTCCGGCACGGTGCGGAACGTCAGGGTATCGACTTTGGGAAAACCTTTATTCCAGTAACCGTCGAATTTTGCGACTTTCAAGTACTCAGAAGGCTTCCACTCGACGAATTTGAAGGGCCCGGTTCCAACAGGATTCAAACCAATTTCCTTGCCGTACTTGGCTAGTGCCGCAGGCGAAATGATCATCGCAGAAGGATGAGCCAGGGCGTTGATAAATGCAGAAAACGGTTCTTTGAGCGTGATGCGAACTGTCAGGGGATCGATTACTTCAGTCTTGGCTACACGATTGAATTGCGTATAGCGCGCGAGCTTGTTGTCAGGATTTGAGACTCGATCAAAGGTCACTTTGACAGCCTCGGCATTGAAATCTGTGCCATCGTGGAATTTGACACCAGGACGCAATTTGAGGGTATAGACCAGGCCATCCGCACTGACACTGTATTCAGTTGCAAGCTTGGGCTGCATCTTCAAGTCTTTATCAAACTCGTACAGGCTTTCGTAATAGGCTTTGCCTGCAGCCTGGTTCAACGTGCTATTGGTGTTGTAGGGATCAAGCGTTTCTAGAGCCACGGCAACAGCAAAGGTGACATCTTTGGCAGCAAACACGCCTGGGGCAAACAACACGCCACATACAAGGGTCATTGAGGCGAATGCGCGTGAAGTTAAAAGTTTAACGGTCATATTCACTTCTCCTGAAAAAACTCGAAAAAAAAATCAATACATCCCGCCCACACGATGACGGGCTACAAAATGATCGGGTCCCACCTGAACCAGCGGGGCAACGACAGGCATATCAGTCAATCCCCGGATAGAGCTGGGCAGTTCATCGCTGGACAGTTCACGCCGGGCATGTCGTCTGGCTGGATCAGCAACCGGGACTGCCGACATGAGCTTGCGGGTATAGGGATGCTGCGGATCTTCAAAAATCGCGCGACGGGGTCCGATTTCTACAATCTGGCCAAGATACATGACAGCTACGCGATGACTGATGCGTTCTACAACAGCCATATCGTGCGAGATAAACAAAAATGCCACACCCAGCTCCGCCTGCAAATCAATCAGCAAGTTAATGATTTGTGCCTGGATCGACACATCAAGCGCAGAAACGGACTCATCGGCAATCACTACTTTGGGATTCAGGGCAAGGGCCCGTGCAATACAAATTCGCTGACGCTGTCCACCTGAAAACTCATGCGGATAACGCTGTGCCATCGAGGCGTCTAGCCCGACACGTTCAAGCAGAAAGGCCACGCGCTCGCGCGCGGCGCGTGGGCTTGCAATGCCATGAACAAGCAAGGGCTCCATGATTGAGAAACCGATCGTTACCCTGGGATCAAGCGACGCAAATGGATCCTGGAAAACAAACTGGATATTCCTGCGCAAAGACTGTAGCTTGCCGTGCTCAAGCGTAACAACATTCTGGCCATCAAAATCAATCTCGCCTGCTTGCGTGTCAACCAGTCGCAACAAGGCACGCCCGGTGGTCGACTTGCCGCAACCGGACTCCCCCACCAAAGCAAGTGTTTCGCCTGGATACAAATCAAAACTGACCTGTTCGACCGCATGCACACGGCGCTGCACCCGATTCAACAGACCACCACGTAAATCAAAACGCGCGACAAGTCCACGCACACTCAAAATGGGCTCTGCAGCACGGTAGGGCAACTCAGTTGGCGATAATTTCTGCGTTGTCTGGATCGCTGTGACTGTCGCGTCAGACTCATGAGTCTGAGCGGATGATGCAAGTGAAAACCGCGCTGGAAAATCCGTGCCACTCATTGAGCCCAGCTGCGGGACTGCAGATAACAGCGCACGGGTATAGGGGTGTACCGGGGCGTGAAAAAGCTGGGTGGATACGGCCTCTTCAACTTTTTGCCCCTGATACATGACCAGAACGCGATCAGCGACTTCGGCCACTACACCCATATCGTGGGTGATAAATATCACGCCCATTTGCATTTCTTGCTGCAATTCACGAATCAGTTGAAGAATTTGTGCCTGAATCGTGACATCTAGCGCCGTCGTCGGCTCATCGGCAATCAGCAAAGCCGGTTTGCACGCCAGCGCCATGGCGATCATCACGCGCTGACGCATCCCTCCAGAGAGCTGATGCGGATACCGATCCATCACCGAGCGTGCCTCGGGGATTCGTACCAGTTCAAGCAAGCGCAAGGTCTCTGCGCGTGCGGCAGACGCACTGGCTTTTTGATGCAGGCGAATCGACTCCGCAATCTGTTCTCCTGCCGAAAAAACGGGGTTCAGCGAGGTCATGGGCTCCTGAAAGATCATCGCCATGTCCGCGCCACGCACAGAACGCATCGTTTTTGAATCTGCATGCACCAGATCAACCAGCGCACCATCACGGCGTCGTAACGTCATCGCTCCGCTGATGATCTGTCCGCCGCCCTGCTCAATCAGCCGCATCAGTGCAAGTGAGGTAACAGACTTGCCAGATCCCGATTCACCAACGATGGCCAGGGTCTCGCCGCGATCAACATGAAAGGAAAGATTGCGCACAGCGTCCACAGTCCGCTCTGCACTTGTAAAGCGCACACTCAGATCATCAACATGCACCACGCCGTGATCTGCAATGTCACCCATCAGCGATAAATTTCCGTGACAGGCTCCTGGCCTGGTCGGGCAAAGCCGCGATACATGCCTTCGGTATTGAAGGGCATGACAAAATTGCCCTGTCCGTCAACAGCGATCAAGCCGCCTTTACCACCAATTGAAGGGAGTTCTTCGAACATGACTGCATCTGCTGCAGCCTGGAGTGAAGCACCGGTGTACCGCATGCGGGCAGCAATGTCGTACGCTGCCACCATGCGGATATACATTTCACCGGTTCCGGTTGTTGAGACTGCACAGGTCTGATTACTGGCGTAACACCCTGCACCGATAATCGGAGCATCCCCCACGCGGCCCACTTGTTTATTGGTAATGCCACCCGTGGAGGTGGCCGCCGCCAGATTGCCATGCATGTCCAAGGCGACCGCACCCACCGTGCCAAACTTCTTGTCCATATCCAGCGGATGCACGGGCGCTGCAGGCTGACTTTCTACCAGAGCCTGGCCATCATGATCCAGCACTGCGGCATCTGGTGTGTCACGCTGCACGCGTAACAGTTGCGCATGGCGTTCTGGTGTTGAAAAATAAGAAGGCTCTACCATTTGCAAGCCGTGGTCGCGGGCAAAACGTTCTGCGCCCTCGCCCACAAAAAAAACATGGCGACTGGCTTCCATGACTTTTCTGGCGGCGAGCACAGGATTGCGGATATGCGACACATTCGCAATCGCACCCGTGCGCAAAGTCGCGCCATCCATGATGGAGGCATCCAGTTCATGCGTGGAATCGCTGGTAAAGACCGCACCACGCCCAGCATTAAACAAGGGGCACTCCTCGAGTTCGAGCACTGCTGCGGTCACAGCATCTACTGCCGTGCCGCCTTGTGCCAGGACTGACTGCCCTGCCTCCAGGACGCGCCTGAGCGCTGCGTGATAAACAAGCTCTTTGTCAGCAGACATGGCGCTGCGACTCATTGCCCCCGCACCGCCATGTATCACGATGACAGGCTTCATTTTTTTGAAATTGCCGAAACGTCCATCTTTGCGTCGGTACTGGCCTCGATTTCTTCGAGACTGACGCCAGGCGCCAATTCGAGCAATTTCAGACCATTGGGGGTGACTTGCATCACACCCATATCAGTGATGACCATGTCGATCACACCAACGCCAGTCAGGGGCAGCGTGCACTTAGGCAAGAGTTTTTTGTCGATCGTGCCGTCTTTTTTGCGCGCAACATGCTCCATGAGGACGATGACCCGTCCCACACCCGCGACCAGATCCATTGCACCGCCCATGCCCTTGACCATCTTGCCAGGGATCATCCAGTTAGCCAGATCACCTGTTTCGGACACCTGCATGGCCCCCAGAATGGCCAGATTGATCTTGCCGCCACGAATCATCGCGAAAGAATCTGCTGAAGAAAAAATCGATGAGCCGGGAATCGTAGTCACCGTCTGTTTTCCCGCATTAATCAAATCAGGGTCAACTTCGCTTTCCAGCGGAAACTGGCCAATACCCAGCAAACCATTTTCGGACTGCAGCCAGACTTCCATTCCTGCAGGGACATGGTTTGCGACCAGCGTCGGCAGACCAATCCCCAGGTTCACATAAAAACCATCTTGCAATTCACGTGCCGCACGTGCGGCCATTTCGTCTCGAGTCCATGCCATGTTGGTGTCTCCTTAGTTCGCTGCACGAACAGTGCGCTGTTCAATGCGTTTTTCAGGGTTTGCGTTGAGCACAATGCGATGTACATAAATGCCAGGCAAGTGAATCTGATCTGGATCGAGGGCGCCTGTTTCAACAATTTTTTCTACCTCAACCACGGTGATCTTGCCAGCCATGGCGACCGGTGGATTGAAGTTGCGTGCCGTTTTATGAAAAATCAGATTACCGCTGCGATCCGCGATATAGGCTTTCACCAACGAGATTTCAGGCAGTAAGGCCCGCTCCATGACGTACTGTTTGCCATCAAACTCACGAATTTCCTTACCGTCTGCGACAATCGTACCTACGCCGGTGCGGGTAAAAAAAGCAGGAATTCCGGCTCCGCCAGCACGCAAGCGCTCGGCCAGTGTGCCCTGAGGCGTAAATTCCAGCTCGAGTTCACCTGAAAGGAATTGGCGCTCGAATTCTTTATTCTCACCAACATAGGACGCAATCATTTTGCGCACCTGACGTGTTTTGAGCAGAATTCCCAGACCAAAATCATCCACACCGGCATTGTTGCTGATGCAAGTGAGATCCTTCGTCCCCAGATCGCGCACAGCTGCGATCAAGGCTTCGGGGATCCCGCACAGGCCAAAGCCACCCACGGCAATGGTCTGCCCGTCTTTCAAAATACCTGTCAGCGCTTCTTTGGCGCCTGGATACAGCTTGTCCATTTGTCCAGCTCCCTTATCTTGATCTATTCAACTTAAATGTGATTATGAACGATTTACTGTTGTTGCCAAGGCCGCGAGTACTTCGGGGGGCCAGGGATGGGATTTTTCAGCTTCGAAATCCATCCAGACCAGTATTGAACGCCCTTGTGCACGCAAATCGAGCTGTGTGCCATTGATCACCAGCAAATCGACTTCGTGCTCCAGGCTCGAACGTCCGATCCGGACCAGGCGATGCCGCACCCGTATGGTTGCAGGATAGGTGATCTGTTTCTTGAAGTCACAGGAACAATGCACCACAACAGGCCCAAACCTTGACGTTTGGGGGACATGGCCTTCGTAAAACATGCTGATGCGCCCTTCTTCCATAAAGCGGAAATAGACAGCATTATTGAGATGCTGAAGACTGTCGGCATCGGCCCAGCGCATTTTGACATCGATTTCGCAGGTATCGCCGATCTGCAAGGACCGGACTTCGGTTGCCAACCCGCTCTGGGGCTGGCTTTGCGCTGAATGCTCTGACACACGCTTCTCCGTATGGGTTCCAAAAGGGGATGTTCACTGATTTGCAAGGCAGGCACAGCGACACTTGAGGGCCTGGTGCAATACAATCCCCTCCAACAATCATCATACTTTGAAGCAGGGAGACTCTCATGTCAGAACGTGAATCGATGGAATATGACGTCGTAATCGTCGGTGGTGGCCCAGGGGGCCTGGCCACGGCAATTCGTCTCAAACAACTTGCCACGGAGCGTGATCACGAGATTTCGGTCTGCGTGCTTGAAAAAGGCAGCGAAATCGGCGCCCACATTCTGTCTGGCGCAGTCATGGACCCACAGGCTCTCACAGAATTGTTGCCTGACTGGAAGTCGACTGGCGCACCTCTTGACACCCCAGTCACCGAAGATGAATTTCTCTTTCTGACCGAAACCGGCTCGCGCAAGACGCCAAACTGGCTGCTGCCGGAGTGTTTTCAGAATCATGGCAATTACGTCATCAGTCTGGGCAATGTGGCGCGCTGGATGGGTGAACAGGCCGAGGCGCTCGGTGTGGAGATATTCCCCGGCTTTGCAGCAGCAGAAATCCTCTATGACGAAAAAGGTGCGGTACGCGGTGTGGCGACTGGAGACATGGGAGTCGGACGCGATGGCCAGCCTACTGAGCACTTCCAGCGCGGCATGGAGTTGCATGCAAAATACACAATTTTTGCCGAAGGCGCGCGCGGCCAGCTTGGCCGCCAGCTCATCGAGCAGTTCAAACTGGATCAGGGCCGGGATCCCCAAAGCTACGGCATCGGGATCAAGGAGCTCTGGGAAGTCGATCCCTCCAAATCACGTCCAGGACTGGTGGTGCACACCGCCGGCTGGCCGCTGGATTCCGACACCTACGGTGGCTCCTTCCTGTATCACCTGAACAATAACCAGGTCGCCGTCGGCATGGTGGTAGGTCTGGATTATGCCAACCCCTGGATTTCACCCTTTGAAGAATTCCAGCGTTACAAGACACATCCTGCCATTCGCGGCACCTTTGAGGGTGCCAAGCGCATTGCCTATGGCGCACGCGCCATCACGGCGGGTGGTTTGCTGTCCCTTCCTAAACTGGTGTTCCCGGGCGGCGCACTGGTCGGATGTGAAGCAGGCTTTTTGAATGCTTCGCGCATCAAAGGCAGCCATGCTGCAATCAAGTCAGGCATGATGGCTGCCGAAGCTGCGTTTGATGCACTGGTCGCCGAGCGCAGTCACGACGAACTGCCTGCCTACCCGGCTGCGTTCGAAGCCTCATGGTTGCATACAGAACTGAATAAAGCGCGTAACTTTAAGCAATGGTTTAAAAAAGGCCGTTCTGTCGGCACAATGATGACGGGCATTGAGCAATGGCTGCTCAAAGGCAACATGCCATGGACTATTCATCGCACCAAGCCGGATCACGCATGTCTGCAGCCTGCTGCACTCTGCGCAAAAATCGATTATCCAAAACCTGATGGCGTCCTGACGTTTGACCGGCTCAGTTCGGTGTTTATCTCCAACACCAATCACGAGGAAAATCAGCCGGTCCACCTCACGCTCAAAGACCCCTCGGTGCCTGTGTCTGTCAACCTGGCCCTCTACGGCGGGCCAGAGGCCCGTTACTGTCCTGCGGGCGTGTACGAGTTCGTCAAAGAAGACAATGGCTCGGATCGCCTGCAGATCAATGCGCAAAACTGTGTCCATTGCAAAACCTGTGACATCAAAGACCCCACGCAGAATATTGTCTGGGTGACCCCTCAAGGTGGTGAAGGTCCTGTTTACAGCGGAATGTAATTGAGAGCTGAAAACAAAGGCATGCTGCTTGGATTGTCTGCAGTATGCCTGTTTAGCCTGACCTTGCCCGTGACACGTCTGGCACTCGAGTCCTTTCATCCGGTTTTTATTGCGACAGGCCGTGCACTGCTTGCAACCATACTGGCAAGTATCTATCTGCTGGCGGGCAGGCATCGGCTGCCGACCCTCCAGGAGTTCAAGTATTTGCTTCTGGTGGTGATGGGTGTCGGTATCGGGTTTCCCGTGTTCACAGCGCTTGCGATGCAACGCGTGGATGCCTCTCATGGCGGAGTGATGCTAGGCATTATGCCGCTCATCACAGCAGCCTGCGGCGCTTTGCTCTTCAAGGAGCGTCCGACGCTTGGATTCTGGATCATGGCCTTCATTGGCAGCACCCTGGTGATTATTTTTTCCTTATTACGAGGCAATGGTGCCCTGCACTGGGCCGATCTGTCACTGCTGGTTGCCGTGGTCACCGGATCAATCGCCTATGCAGTCGGTGGCTATCTTTCGAAATCACTCGGTGGTCTGCAGGTGATCTCCTGGGCGCTGGTCATGACCTCCCCCCTGCTGATTGCACCCGTCCTGTATTTTGCGCCAGAGACCTGGTCGTCAGTCACCCCATCGGCTTGGGCTGGTTTTTTGTACGCGGCGCTGATCAGTCAGTTCCTGGGGTTCCTGCCCTGGTTCAGGGGCTTGGCGCTTGGCGGAATTGCACGTGTCGGACAAACTCAGCTGGTTCAACCGTTCATCACCATTATCGTGTCAGCCTGGCTACTGGGTGAAAAAGTTGACCTGATGACCGTCGCGTTTGCACTAGCGGTATTTGGCGTCGTGGCAACGGGTCGGGCATTCAATATTCAGCGTAAAAAAATGTAAGAAAATACTGTCATCTCCGGACGAAGTCATTTTTATCAAAATCAACATTCGCTAAAAGGCCTCCACCATGCTCGATCCACAAGCCAAAGCCCTGATTGATCTGATTGCCGAAAAAGGCATTCCTCCCACGCATACGCTCTCGCCCAAGGATGCGCGTGACTTTTATGTACAGCGCCGTTTCTTTAGTCAGCCCGATGCGCCAGAGGTCGCGCAGGTAAAAGATATCCAGATTGCTGGCCCCGGAGGCGCACTCACGCTGCGAAGCTACCGTCCGCTTGGCAGCGATACACAAAAGATCCTGCCGGCGCTGCTCTATTATCATGGTGGCGGACACGTCATCGGAGATCTGGATACTCACGACACACTTTGCCGCAGCCTGGCCAACCTTGCAGGTTGCGCAGTGTTTTCAGTGCATTATCGGCTGGCCCCTGAACACATTTTTCCAGCAGCCTCGGATGACTGTGTGGCTGCGACACAATGGGTACATGACAACGCCTCGGTGCTTGGAATTGACCCAGCCCGGATCGCTGTCGGTGGCGATAGCGCGGGCGGACATCTTGCAGCAGTTGTTGCGCTCACGCTCAAACAGAACAAGTCGTTCACCCCTGTTCTGCAGCTGCTGATCTACCCCGTCACAAATGCCAGTGAAGTCAGTGAGTCAATGCGAACCAATGCGCAAGGCTATCTCCTGACGCGCGATTCAATGGACTATTTTTACGGCCACTACATGCCAGAGACCTGGATGCGTCAAGACTGGCGTGGCTCGCCGATGCTCGCAGCCGATCATACTGATTTGCCTCCAGCGTTTGTCATGACCGCAGGTTACGATCCACTTCGTGATGAAGGTCGTGCCTACGCGGATAAACTTTCTGCCGCGGGTGTCCCAACGCAATACGTCTGTTTTGAAAGGCAGATTCATGGATTCGTCCCGATGGGTCGAATCCTGAGAGAAGCCAATACAGCAGTCAAACTTTGCGCACAGGCACTACGCGATTCTTTTTAACAGCGTGCTCAGGGCGTTTAAAAATCCTCAGTCCCTACAATACTCAGTTTTTTTAACCCGCGTCGCTGCGCATTGGCCAGCACGCCTGCGACGGCCTCATATTTGGCCCTTGCATGCGCCTTGATATGAATATCAGGCTCTTGCCCCTGTTGAGTCGCTACGTCCTGCAAGAGACGATCCAGACTGGCGCGACTGGTTAACGGTGTGTCATTCCAGTTGATTGCACCGTCCGCGTTCACGCTGATGCGAATGATGACGGATTCAGTTTCCATCGGAGCCGCGCCTGCCGGGATTTCCAGATCAACGGCATGCAATTGCAGGGGGATGGTAATGATCAGCATGATGAGTAATACCAGCATCACGTCTATAAGTGGCGTGGTGTTGATCTCCATCATCAACTCTGGTTCTGCATGACTATGAAGTGAGGGTTGCATCATGCTCATGAGCCTGAGACTCCTTGTGGTTCGGTCACAAAGTGGACTGTTTTGAGTCCCACACTTTTTACAACATTGAGCACCCGGCCAACTTCCTGAAACTCTGTGTCTGCATCCCCGAGGATCTGCAGCTCTGGCTGGGGTCGCCTGCCAGCAATCTCCTGCAGTTTCTGTTTCAGATCAGACTGAGAGTCAAGTCTGGTTTCATTCAGAAACACTGTCCCTTTCTGATTCACGGTTAACACAACACTTTCCGGCTTGATGACATGGGGTTGTTGTGTTTCATGCGGGAGATTGACCTTGATCGAGGCTGTTACTGCTGGAATGGTGATCAAAAAAATAATCAGCAGTACAAGCATCACATCCACAAGCGGGGTGGTGTTGATCGTTGTGAGAAGTTCCTCATCCCCGTCCGGAGATCCTGACAGCATTGCCATGTTGATCCTTTTATCTTAAGGCCTGGACGATTGTGAGCCCAGCAGCACCGCGTGCAAATCTGCGCCAAAGGTATGAACGGTCTCCATGTTTAGTTTGTTTCGGCGCACCAGCCAGTTGTAGCCCAGCACGGCAGGCACGGCGACTGCCAGACCAATTGCCGTCATGATGAGCGACTCACCAACCGGACCTGCCACTTTGTCTATGCTTGCTTGCCCCGACATGCCGATACTGACCAGCGCATGGTAAATCCCCCAGACCGTACCAAACAGGCCGACGAACGGTGCAGTGGAGCCCACGGTCGCCAGCAGAGCCAGACCATTTTGCATACGATTCTGTACGTGGCTCATGGCGCGTTGAATACTCATCGTGACCCAGGTATTGAAATCGACTGAGCCCAACAATCCGTCGTGCTGACCAGCACCCTCGAGCGCTTTTTCAGCGATCAAGCGAAACGGACTCCCCTCACTCAGGGCATCAGTCGCCTGACGCAAACTACCTGCCTGCCAGAAAGTATCCTGTGTCTGACGTCCAGAGCGGATGACGCGGCTTTGTTCAATGAATTTGGTCACGATGACGTACCAGCTGGCCATGCTCATGACCACCAGAATCAGCAAGGTAGCCTTGGCAATCAGATCGCCCTGCGCCCAGAGCGCGTTCAGGCCGTAAGGATTATTCATAAAGTCTTCCTGTTCGTTTTAAGTGAATGTTGATTTATTCCAGACGCCATAAGTACTTGATGGCTGTCCAGCTTTGAGTGGCTTGTCCGTTGTGCATGGCGGGTCGAAACTGACACTGAGACAAAGCATTTCTAGCCGCGTCATCCAGCCGGCTAAAACCGGAAGTCTTGGCGATATCGGTCTGCAGGACCCGCCCGTCTGTACCGACCAAAAACCTGAGTGTGACAAGCCCCTCTTCATGCAGACGACGAGACATCTTTGGATAAGCGGGTTGTGGGCAATGAACACCTGGTTCGATCATGGCAGCGGCTGATGCTGTCGAGGCTGTCGTGTTGGTCTGGGCTGCATCCGGCACCGCAGTTGTTTTGGACGATCCTTCGGCCACTGCAGAGGCTGGCGGTTCAGAAGCAGCAGCGATCCTGGGTTTGGTCTGAGTAACCGCGGGCCGAATCACGGGCTTCTGTTTGAGGGGTGCAGGTTGTTCAGGCGTGACAACAGACAGGGGTGGCGCAGAGTGAGCTGGGGGCGGGGACGGCAGGACAACGGTCTGCTGGACAGGCATTGCCGGCAGAGCCTGACTCGCAGGGCTCGAAGCAGCTTCTGTCAGGAGTATGGCCGCGACGGTGTGGACCTCGGGTTGGGCCTGCCTGACTGCGGGGCTGACCTCAAGCATCGTGGCAAGAAGCAAGCCATGCATACCCAGCACGAACAGGATACAGGCCAGACGCAGCATCATGCTCGTGTTGCGCAAGGCGAAACCCTTGCCCGGTGTGTGTGACATGGACATGGTCAGAGACGCACCCCAATCAGCAACAGGGTGCACACCATGGATACAGAAAGGATGCCGACTCCGAGTGCGCGTCGTCGATTCATTTGTACCCAGAGAATGACTCCCGACAGGGATAAGAAAATCATGCTGACAGCGATGGAGTCGACAAGCAGGATCCAGGCGGTGGACATCCCCACACCCTTGTGCAAATTCGTGAGTGTGGCGAGCAGGCCGTTCGATACTGTATTCACACTGACGGACCTGTTGCCCTTCCAGTATTCGATCTGTGTGAGCTCAGCAGGACCACCAAAACTGAACAGCCAGCGCTCAGGCTGACGCAAACCTGAAGATGACGCAACGTCAACTTCCTCTTTTTGTGGTTCGCGACTGATCTCCTTTGCACTCCAGGCCACAGGTTTGGAGGGTTCGACACGTACCGAGTTCGGCTCAGCGTTGAACTGCAGTTCATTTTGCAACCATAGGGCCATCGCCTCTCTGGTTGCCGGCAACGGCTCAGGCAACAACACTTGTGCATGAGTACGGTGCTGAGTCATAGGGGGAAGTTTGAGCACGGCCCGATGATTGAGCCAGATGCCACTGAGTCCGAACACCAGCCCCAGCAAGGCACCCCATAAACCAATCCAGCCATGGGATTTGCGCACCCAGTACACAAATTTCGCGTAGCGCTGTCTGTGTAAAGATTTATTTTTCATTTACATGTCTGCCCATTTGCGCAGTAGATTGTGATATGTCCCCACCAGTGTTCGACGGGCAACGTCATCTGCCTCTGTCGTATTGAGCCGCTGAATGGCATTGTCGAGGTCGAATAACAAAGCACGCTCACCATCATCGCGTACCATGCTTTGTACCCAGGTAAAGCAAGCAACCCGCACACCGCGCGTGACCGTTGTCACTTCATGCAAACTTGTTGACGGGTACAGCACCATGTCGCCGGCGGGTAACTTCACGCTATGCGTACCGTAGGTATCTTCGATCCGCAGTTCACCTCCCTCGTAGGCTTGCGGCTCTGACAAAAACAGCGTCGCAGACAAGTCGGTGCGCAGCTTGCTGCCATTATGAGGATGCAGGCGAACGCCACCATCGACGTGCGATCCAAAACCCATGCCCTCACCATATCGATTGAACATGGGTGGATACAGCACATTGGGCAAGGCGGCACTAATAAACAACGCGTTACGCTCTAGTGCAGTGGTGATCACCCGCTGACACTCCAGCGCAACGGCTGAGCGCTCGTCAATCTGCTGGTTCAGCTTGACCGGCGCACCCTGATAGCCTGCGGTGACGCGACCATCAACCCATGCCTGGCCTGCCTGATCCAGCGCCGCGCGTAATTGTGTCACCTGCTCGGGTGCTAAAACTTGAGGCAAATGAATGAGCATGACTGAACGTTTCCTGTTTGCGGAGATTCAAAAACGAACGCTAAGCGTAACCATGGCTGAACGCCCAAGACCCGGCACTGCCCTGCCGCCATCCGATGGAACGAGCGCATCGTAGTAACTCGTATTGGTCAGGTTGTAGAGGTTCAGGCGTACGTCATATTTGGGCTGATGGTAGGCCAGCGTGGCATCCCAACGCACATACGACCCAACCTCGTTCAAATCTGTATTGTTGGCGTAGCGCTGACCTGAATAGGTTGCACCACCACCGACTTCCCACTCGGGTGTGAGCGAATACACGCCCCATAAACTGCCTGAGTTCCTGGGTGTGTTGGCGGGTGTCTTGCCTTCTGTCCCAGGCGCAATCCCATTGATGATGGTTGCATCCAGATAGCTATAGCCACCAAAGACCTGAAACTTATCGGTGATGCGACCGACCACCCCGAGACGCGCACCGTTGACCTGCACGGTGCCAGTGGCGGTATAGGTACCCAATGCATCCTGTGAGCGGGCGTTGTATTGGGTGATCTGGAAGATCGCTCCCGTCAGAGAAAGTTTGCCGTCATTCAGGTCCCATTTACCACCGGTCTCGTATGCCCTGCTTTCCTGGGGTTGCAGTGGTGCCGTACCACCTGTCGTGTTTGTCAGCTGTTCAAGAGAAGGATTGAACGACGTGCTGTATGAAACATAATAAGACTGTGTTGTTGTGGGTTGCCAGATGGCGCCACCTCGCACACTCAGGTAATTCACAGTCTGGTCAACGCTTGCAGGTGTAGTTGCATTGGCAATCGAATTACCAACGCTCGCGCTATAGCGATCGCCTCTCAGTCCGGCTACAAGTTTGAACTGGGGATCGAGTTCAATCGTATCGCTGACATAGAGTCCAAAGTCGGTGGCCGTGCCTGTTGCCAGATTGCCATCTATGCTGGCAACGCTGGCCGGCGACACGCCGCCAGCGGGACTGACCAGAGATGTACAACCCACATAACCCGTGGTCGCTCCCGCCGCATTAAGGTTCACATTGCCGCAGGTACCGTTTCTGTAAGAGCCCTGACTGCTGTAGGTATCATGGCTCATCTCAAAGCCGACCATAACATTATGTCTGATCCCACCGAGCCTGAACTCTGTATTGAGCTCGGTCAGATTGAAGATTGAGTTGTCCTGAATATAACGATCACGGCTCTGTTGACGCACCCAAAGATCGGCCAGCGGTAATGTTGTCGTCAATGCTGAGGGAATTGCAGTGGTGCTCAATGTTGGCAGCGCCACAAACCCTTTCCCCTGCACCAGAATACCCAGCGCATTCGGTGAGGTTTCCTGTGCGTCGGTCAGCACCCGGTTGAAAGTGGTCTGATTTCGAATTTTTGCTGTGGAGCTTAGTTTGTGTTCAACCACCGCATTGAGAGACACCACGTCTGAAATCGTGCGGTCATTGCTATATCCGTAGGCATTATTACGATTGACGTCAGCAAATCCTCCATTGAGGTTTGGAATGCCATAGTCCACCTGATCGTTATTGTGCTGCATCAGTGCAGACAAGGTAATTGTTGTTGGCTCGCCAATCCCGAATTTGAACGAAGGCGCAATACCTGCATCCTGCAGGTTGCTTTGATCACGGTTATTTGGGCTACCCGTCTGACCCATGGCCGCCACCCTGAAGGCTGAGGTCTCAGTCATCTTGACGTTACTGTCCATGACCGTACGCACCAGCCCTGTGGTCATGGCTGAGACCTGGACTTCGCTGGCTGTTTTCAGTTCAGGCGTTTTACTAACCTGATTGATGACGCCCCCCGTAGAACCCCGGCCAAAGAGTAACGAAGAGGGTCCCATGAGCACCTCGATGGACTGGAGTGAAAACGTATCGCGGTAATACTGTCCACGGTCACGCGCACCATCGAGAAACAAGTCCGTCCGCGCCGAAAAACCGTTGAGGTTGATGTTGGTGCCGATCTGGCCGCCTTCTGCACCACCGATAGTCAGGCCCGGTACGTTGCGCAACGCTGAGGCAAGGGAAGTCGCACCCTGAGAGTCCATCACGGCGCGATCGATCACGATGACCGATTGCGGAATATCTTTAATGTCTGCGGGCAAGCGGTTAAGCGACATGAAAGAATCGCCAAATTCTTGCTTTTCTCTAGATCCGACAACTTCGATCGTCTCTGTAGTCACCGCTGCGGCTGAGCCGCTCTGACCAGACGCAGACGATAATGCTGCAGGATCTGGAGCAACTCCTGAAGACTGTGCAAAGGCACCCGGCATCATGAGCACCCCTGCCACGGCTAAAACGAGAGGCCGTTTTTTGCCCACCACTGCATGTCCGTTCTTCATCAGAATTTCCGTGTTTGAAGTTACATTACGCAAATACAAATACAAATCGTTATCATTTGCAGTCACGAATGTAACATAAAAAAAACCACCGAGTTCAGCGTCACTCGACGGTTTTTTCAATCACGCTTTTGCGTCTGCGGTTCTCACCGCAGACGCTTCACATCTGATATTTAATGGTTGTCGCGCGGCACTGCGCTACCACTGCAGCCCACCAGAAAATCAAAGTCGACACCCTCATTCGCTTGATTCACGTGTTCGACATACAGCTTGTAATAACCACGGTCCATTGGCGGCTTGGGTGCTTTCCACTTGAGTTTGCGCTGGGCCAGGACCTCGTCGCTGACATCAAGATGCAGACGACGCTTAGCCACATCCAGCTCAATCATGTCACCATTTTCAACAAGCGCGAGTGTGCCACCTGCGGCGGCTTCGGGTGCTACGTGCAGAACCACTGTGCCGTACGCTGTTCCGCTCATGCGTGCATCTGAAATACGGATCATGTCGGTGATCCCTTTCTTGAGAATCTTGGGTGGCAGTGGCATGTTGCCGACTTCAGCCATGCCAGGGTAGCCTTTCGGACCACAGTTCTTGAGCACCATGATGCAGTTTTCATCGATGTCGAGCTTGGGATGATCGATCCGCTTGTGAAAATCCTCGATATCTTCAAATACCACAGCACGTCCACGATGCTTGAGCAGCTTAGGTGTCGCTGCCGACGGTTTGATAATTGCACCATCCGGACACAGGTTGCCTCGGAGCACAGCAATGCCGGTATTTTTCTTGAACGGTTTGTCCCACTCTGTGATCACATCACGATTCCAGCACTCCGCCTTTTTGTTATTGTCCCAGATGCTTTTGCCGGTAACGGTCAGTGCTTTTTTATGCAACAAGCCTTGCTCGCCAAGGGTCCGCAGCACAACAGGCAAACCACCCGCGTAACAGAAGTCCTCCATCAGATACTTGCCACTAGGCATGATGTTAAGCAGCGTATGCACATCACGACCGAACTTATCCCAGTCATCAATGCCAAGATCGACGCCAATCCGGCGTGCAATCGCAATCAGATGAATCACGGCATTGGTCGAGCCACCAATCGCTGCGTTTGTGCGAATAGCGTTTTCGAACGCCTGACGCGTCAGAATCTTGTCCAGCGTGATGTTGTCTTTCACCATTTGCACGATACGACGACCCGATTCACGGGCCAGCACATTGCGTCGTGCGTCAACGGCAGGAAAAGCAGCATTGCCGGGAAGCGCGACACCTAACGCTTCGACCATGCTCGCCATGGTCGAGGCCGTGCCCATCACCATGCAACTGCCGTGCGAACGATGCATACACGACTCGGCTTCATGAAACTCTTCAACCGTCATCTTGCCTGCGCGTACGTCCTCAGACATCGACCAGGTGTTGGTGCCTGAGCCAATATCCTGACCACGGTACTTACCGTTGAGCATCGGACCACCAGATACTCCAATGGTAGGAATATTGACACTCGAAGCGCCCATTAATAAGGATGGCGTGGTCTTGTCACAACCAAACAGCAACACCACTCCATCCAGCGGATTGGCGCGAATCGTTTCTTCGACATCCATACTTGCAAGGTTACGCAGCAGCATCGCAGTCGGACGAACCAGCGTCTCGCCAAGGGATGTCACCGGGAACTCAAGCGGAAAGCCGCCCGCCTCAAGCACGCCCTGACGGACCTGATCGGCAAGCAACCTCAAATGTGTATTACAGGGTGTCAGTTCAGACCAGGTATTACAAATACCAATGACCGGGCGACCATCAAACTGATCGTGTGGAATCCCGCGATTTTTGGTCCAGCTGCGATAGATGAATCCATAAATATCGTTGCGTGCAAACCACTGGCTCGAGCGGCTAGCCGGAGCAGTTATCTTTTTCGACTTGGCCACAGGAGCCTCCTTCATATACGAAGATCAATACCAACCCGAGCGTGAAAAGTCTTCACACCCGGGGTTGAACGTTACTTTTTAAATGCGATCACTTCCTGGCGCTGCTCACCCAGGCCCTGGATGCCGAGCGTCATGACATCGCCAGCTTTCAGGAATCGTGGCTTGGGCTTGATTCCCATGCCCACGCCAGGAGGGGTACCTGTCGTGATGATGTCCCCAGGCATCAGTGTCATGAATTCACTGACGTAGCTGATAATGGTCGCTGCATCAAAAATCATGGTGCTGGTATTGCCTGTTTGAAAACGCTTGCCGTTGACATCGAGCCACATATCCAGTTTTTGTGGATCTTTAATCTCGTCGGTTGTGACAAGCCAGGGACCGACCGGGCCAAAGGTGTCGCAGCCCTTGCCCTTGTCCCAGGTGCCGCCACGCTCGATCTGGTATTCACGCTCGGAAACGTCGTTGATCAGGCAATAACCAGCGACATGCTTAAGTGCGTCTTTCTTTGTGACATAACGTGCTTTCTTGCCGATCACGATTCCAAGTTCAACTTCCCAATCGGATTTTTTTGAACCCTGAGGCAACATCACTTTGTCATTCGGACCATTCAGGCTTGTGTCAGCCTTGAAAAACATGATCGGCTCTTTTGGAATCGCCATGCCCGCTTCTGCAGCATGATCTGAATAGTTCAGGCCAATGGCGAGGAACTTGCGTACACCAGAAAAAGGTACGCCAAAACGTGGTTTACCTTTGACGAGAGGCAGCTTGCTCGTATCGAGCTTGCGCAGCTTGGTCAGCCAGACAGAAGAGAGGTGCTCAGGTGTAATGTCGGCAATGACTGTTGACAAGTCACGCAGCTTGCCTTCTTTGTCAATCAGGCCGGGCTTCTCTTTACCTTTTGCGCCATAACGTACGAGTTTCATTACATCTCCTTGGATTAATTTTAAAAAATTTAAAGCGACCAGCCGCCATCAATGATTTGTGAGGTGCCGGTCGTAAAGGCTGACTCATCAGAGGCAAGATACACGGCGAGGAAGGCAATCTCCTCAGCTTTTCCCAGACGCCCGATTGGCTGACGCGCGACGAACTGCTGACGGGCTTCGTCGACCGATTTGCCACTTTCTTGGGAGACCGCCTGAATGCGCTCACCGAGTGAAGGCGACTCAATCGTGCCGGGACAAATCGCGTTGAAGCGCACGTTGCGTGACACATAATCCGCTGCCAGCGCACGCGTCAGACCAATGACGGCAGCCTTGGATGCGCCATAGATCACGCGATTGGGTGCGCCTTTGATGTTAGAAGCAGCCGACGCCATGTTGATGACGCTGCCATGACCTTGTGCCAGCATGCCGGGTACAAAGGCCCGGATGGTGCGGTACATCGACTTGACGTTGAGATCCATGCTGAAATCCCATTGTTCTTCACTCAGGTGGAGGATATCGCCCTGATGGACAAAACCCGCACAATTGAACAGCACATCAATCGTGCCCACTTTTTGTGCAAAGGCTTCCACCTCTGCTGTCTTGAGCACATTCAGCGTACAGGTCTGAATGTTGGGCATTCCGGCGTAGGATTTCAGTAACTCTGGATTCACATCCGTGGCCCATACACTGGCGCCCTCTTTGGCCATCGCCAGCACAGATGCACGACCGATCCCCTGACCCGCTGCGGTGACGACTATTTTTTTTCCTTGCAGACGCATGCTGAAATTCTCCGACATAAAATTGGCTTTACCAATTTACCAGTTATTGTGCCAAAATCCAATCAGTCTTCATGCACTTTTTACATTTTTACATTCGGGCCTCAGATATGCCGATTCAATCGATCGATACACGCAGGGTTTACCAGCAAATCGCTGATCAGCTTTTACATCTGATTGAAGCGGGCGAGTTTGCAGTCGGCAGCCGACTGCCTTCAGAACGTGATCTTGCAGAAAAATTCAAAGTCTCCCGACCATCAGTTCGTGAAGCGCTGATCGCACTTGAAGTCGTCGGAGTGGTACAGATCAAGATGGGCTCAGGCGTCTATGTTTGCAAACCTGAGCAAGTCAGACAAAAGGGGCAGCGTTCCAAAAAAGTAGCACTCAAAGATTTCGCACCCTTTGAATTGATTCAGGCCCGCCTATTGATTGAATCAGAGGTCGCCTCACAGGCAGCACTTTGCCGTACAGATGAAGACGTGATTGCACTGGAAAAGCTGCTGCAACAAATGACGGACTGCTCGCAGAATAATCAGAATCCGTTGAATGCCGACCGAGAATTTCACGCGGTACTCGCACGCGCCAGCGGCAACCAGGTCCTGGCCAGCATGGTGGAACAGATGTTTGACGCACGCATGGGTGTGTTGTTTTCAAGGCTCTCGAACTACTTCGATACTCAAGCCACTTGGGACCAGGCCATCAAAGAGCATCGCGCAGTCATTCGCGCAGTCAAACTGCGCGATCCCGAACGTGCACGTCTTGCGATGCGCCACCATATGGAGCGCGCCTACAAACGTTTTTCAGCAAGCTGGTTGAAATCAAACAACGATCAGAGTGCGACGGGCAAGTCCAGACTCAGTCTGGTGGCGAAAGGCGCCAGGGCAGGCAAGATTGCGGGATGAAGCCTGACCCCTTGTTCAAGCTGCTGCGCGCGTAAAGCCAGGCCAGCCTGACCAGGCAACCGCACTTTGGATCCTGCAATGCGAGGGACATTGTTGATACAGGAACCAACCAGGTGATCCATTTGTCGCAAAAAGTCTGACTGGCCACCGAAAGCATCGGGATCATACAAAGTGATATGTACGGTCGCACCCCACCCTTCTTTGGGATCCGCACGCCCCCAGCCCGCAAGACCACCAGTCAGCGCCTCAACCATCAGACCTAGACCAAAACCCTTATGGCCATAACTCAGCCCGCCAACCGGCAAAATTGTTCCGGGTGGTTGCTGAGCAAAAACGTTGGGATCATTGGTCGGATTGCCCTGAGCATCCATCAACCAGTTTTCTGCAAATTTTTCGCCAGCAGCAGCCTTACGGTTGCTCATGCCATTGGTGGTAATAGATGCCGAAATATCAATCAGCACATCGCCGCGCGAAGTCGGGAATCCCATTGCAATCGGATTAGGCGTCATGACCGCCTGTGTGCCACCATAAGGCGCCACACTCGCCGATGCAGGGTCTGAGCTTGCAAGCACCATCAACATGCCAGCCTTGGCTGCCCGCATCAGGTAGACGGCCAGACAGGCAATATGATGACTACGCCGGATCGCAAGCGACGCAACACCAAGTTCGCGGGCGCGGGGAATCAGGACATCGAGACCCTGATCAATCAGCCAGGGACCTGGCAGGCGCATGCCATCCCACATCTGGGTTGCGGGTTTGTCACGCATGATGCGGTAACTGCCTTGCGACTGCATACCGCCCGATTCAAGTTCTTTCAGATAACCCGCTAGCAATGCCAGTCCATGCGTATCGTGACCGAGCAAATCCCCCTCTACCAGCGTACGTGCCACAACACTGGATTTATGAGCGTCCAGTCCGGCCCCGTTCAAAAGTTGCGTGGCAAAGCCCAGTAAATCGTCGCTACGAAAAGCAGCACGAACGGTAGAAGGTTGTGTATGCATCATGAATTTTTTATTGAAAACAGGTTCTATTTTTTTAACGAAATGGGAATGCAGCAGACCGGGGGTCAGTATGTTGCCCGACCACCGGAAATATCAAATACAGCACCCGTTGTGAAACTGCATTCCTCGGAGGCTAGCCATGCCACCATATTTGCAATTTCTTGTGTTTCGCCAAAGCGGTTCATCGGAATTTTTGACAGCATGAAGTCAATATGCTGCTGTGTCATCTGGGCAAACATGCCGGTTTTCACCGCAGCTGGCGTGATGCAGTTGACTTTGATATCGCTCTGCGCAAGCTCTTTACCCAGGGATTTTGTCAAGCCAATAACCGCCGCCTTTGACGCACTGTATGCCGAAGCGTTCGGATTGCCTTCCTTGCCCGCAACAGAAGCAATGTTGACGATACGTCCATGCCCTTTGCCGTCATCGGCAAGCTTCATCACAGGGGCTATATTTTTGCAGGTGAGAAACGTGCCGCGCACATTGATGTCAAACACGCGATTCCATTCTTCGACCGGATACTCGATGACAGTCACGTTCGGACCGGTAATCCCTGCACTGTTGACCAGAATGTCAATATGCGGGCAAAAAGCCAGTGTGCTTTTCAGTGCCGCAACAACGGACTGCTCATCGGACACATCGACTTGCACGCCCTGCACATTCGCACCATGCCGGGTTTGCGCGGCCTGAAGCGAAGACGCGTCACGATCCCAGATTGAAACTTTGGCTCCCCCCGCTAGCAGGCGCTGAACACAGGCCTCACCAATGCCGGCGGCTCCACCCGTGACGACTGCATGTTTGCCAGAAAAATCGTAAATCGCCGCTTTTGCCATGTCGCTTGCCTATGAATATTTAAGGGTTTTCCCGTTTTTACTTAGGGGTTTTCCCGCTCTTTTGTTAAAAAATTGGTCAGACCAATTGCTCTGTAGTTGCAACCATAATATGCTTCGCTAATCAAGTCAAACCTTAAAGCCAAACTACTGGTCGGAGACACAGGCATTCATGAACGTATTAATCACTGACTACGATTTCCCTGATCTGGAACTGGAACTCGGACTCTTCAAGCAAGCCGGACTCACAGTCACAACGGCCCAGTGTAAAACCGAAGACGAACTAATTGCAGCCGGTAGAAATGCAGATGCTTTCCTTTTGCAATACGCTCCGGCCAACCGCAAGGTATTTGAAGCACTCCCCAACCTGAAAATCGTCAGTCGCTTTGGCGCAGGATTTGATACGATCAATACCGCTGATGCGCAGGCCTGCGGCGTCTGGGTAGGCAACTCGCCCGACTACGGCGTGCACGAAGTCGCCAGTCACGCCTTTGCAATGGCGCTGAATCTCACACGGCATCTTTCGTTCTATGACCGTGATATCCGTGCCGGCAAATGGCATTACCTGACACCCGGTGTACTCAAGCGACCATCGAACATGACTGTGGGTGTACTGGGTCTGGGTCGCATTGGCAAACGCTTTGCCCATCTCGCGCGTGAGACCTATGGCAAAGTCATTGCGTGCGATCCGCACATCATGGCGTATGACTTCCCGCCCTATGTACAACGTGTTGACATGGAGCAGTTGTTTTCTACGGCAGACATCATTTCGGTGCATACGCCCCTGAATGATGAAACACGCAATATCATTAATCGCGACATGCTCAAACTGATGAAGCCTGGCAGTTATGTCGTCAATACGGCGCGTGGAGGACTCGTCAATGTTGATGATGCGCTAGAGGCTCTGGACTCAGGACGACTGGGTGGACTCGCACTCGATGTACTGCCCACCGAACCACC
>CANCOC010000017.1 GCA_947379755.1 Alcaligenaceae bacterium
GGTACCAATCTGCTGGTCAAGCAGGGCGCAACTGTTGTCATGACCCTGGCGCTCAACAGCACGACAGGTGCCTATGTGGTGACACAAAACGCACCGGTCATGCACAGCAATGACTTGTTTGAGAATAACCAGCCATTTAATGTCGACTACAAAGTCACAGACAAAGATGGTGACTGTGTCACAGGCTCACTCTGCATTACCGTCAATGACGACACACCGACTGTCTCACAAAATGCTGTTGTCAAGCTTGACGATGATGCACTCGCAGGTGGCAACCTTGGAGGTATTGGAGATACATCACCAGACACTGCAAACACCACAGGCGTTCTCTCGCATAGCTATGGAGCAGACGGTGCAGGATCCATTTCGTGGTTAACGACGGGAGCACCGTCAGGGTTCGCCTATGTTGCATTGGGCAGCAATTTACAAATCAACCAGGGAATGACAACTGTAATGACCCTTACGCTCAACTCCGCAACGGGTGCCTACACGGTGACACAAAATGCACCTGTCATGCATCCCGCCGGGCTGAGTGAAAATACCCAGGCTTTCGAAGTTAATTACTCTGTAAAAGACAAAGATGGTGATCCAGTTATCGGTAAGCTCGCGATCAATGTCAACGATGACACACCCACTACACAGGGTAATGATGTCGTACAGCTTGATGACGATGCACTTGCTGGTGGAAACCCTGGTGGCAATGGCGATGTAACTCCCAACACCGCACATACGACAGGTACGCTGCACTTCAGTTACGGTGCTGATGGTCCAGGATCAATCGTTTGGTTGACAGCCGGCGCACCTTCAGGTTTCAGTTACGTTACCTCGGGCAATGATCTTCTTGTCAATCAGGGAATGACCAAGATTATGACGCTTTCACTCAACGCAACGACTGGTGCCTATTCGGTCGTTCAGTCAGCGCCTGTGACCCATCTGGCGGGAATGGATGAGAACAGTCAAGCCTTTACGATTGCGTATCAGGTCACGGATAAAGATGGTGATCGCGCATATGCGGATATAACGGTCGTGGTGAACGATGACACCCCAACAGCGTCATCCAACAGCACGATATACCTGGATGAATCAGCACTACCAGCGCTGCATGCTGGAGGTACGGTCAGTCAAAGTGGAACCCTGTCCCACAGTTATGGTGCAGATGGTCCAGGATCGATTGACTGGCTGACGGACGGTGCGCCACAAGGATATACGTATGAACTTTCTTCCAGTGGCGATTTGCTGATAAGGCAGGGAATGACAAAAGTCATGACCGCATCACTCGATCATCTAACGGGCAATTACACCAGCGTGCTCAATGCTGCAATTATGAATGATCCTGGTGATACAAGCCAAAGTTTCACTTTGAACTATCAGATTACGGATCATGATGCAGATGCTGTAATGGCTTCTATTGAAGTGGTGGTCAATGATGCGTCGTCGCACGCGCCGCAACCAACTTTAGCCTTAACGCCAACGTTGATGAGTACGCCATTAACGCCTCAGGGTGGCCTGATCTCACTGGCTGATCTGGTCACCACGCCGAGTACGTTAACAACACCTGATGCGCTCACAGCACCACTGCATGCTCCTGACTCGACCTCTACTCAGGGATCAACTCCTGTCGTCACACAAAACAGTGCGATTGCACCAGACTTGAGTCCTGCAACAAATCTGTCAGGAGGGCTTGATCATTTGTCTACTTCAGCAAGTGGGCCAGTTGTTACGCCACTTATCACGCCAACAACTGGCAGTTCCTCAACTACAAGTACTTCGACTACGGATCAGGCGGGAGTTTTGACACTGGCTGACGTCACAACTCCACATGAAAGTACTCCTGTGCCAAGTCCTGCGCCAGCCGTGACCGCTACGGTTGAACCAGTCGTGGCGCTTGTTTCGGATGTCTTACCTGTAGCAGGGTATACACCTCCGTTAGAGCATCTGGTTTGATCTTGCAATCAAACTAAGTTTTTTGATTGATGACTCACAGCGGGTAAATCCAAAGGTTTACCCGTTTTTTTTTGTTGATACTTGTTTGTTGGTAATGAGATTAACGGTTCACGAGGATGTTTTAAATATCACCCCAAACATATCCTACATACATCGATCAGTTGATTGCAGCATGACTTGTTTGATGAAAATGATACGCAAGGGTTCTAGTCATAAAAATAATCAGCAATTCTGATAAAGGTCATTCACGTGCCAATTCAACTTGTACTTGCCGATCCACACCCTGTGATGCTCGACGGTTTGACATCCATCTTCAGTAACCATCCTGATTTTGAAATCAAATCATGCGCACAAGATGGCGAAGCCGCAATGAATGCGGTAAAAGAATTCAACCCTGACATCCTACTTCTTGAGTTATCGCTACCGAAGAAAAATGGTTTGCATGTCATTCAGGATATGCAGAATCAAAAATTGCGGACACAACCGGTAGTTTTTACCGGAGAGCCAATAAAAGATGTCATGCAGGCAATTGATCTGGGCGTCCAGGGTCTGGTATCAAAAGATAAACCCAAGGAATTTCTGGATCGTTGCATCAGAGCGGTCCATAACGGTAATAAGTGGCTTGACGAAGACCTTGCCATGAAAGCCGTGACACATCTTCTTGAGCGAAAAAAAAACGGCAATGTGATTGAACAGCTACTCACCACCCGGGAGATGGCAGTTGCAAAACTCGTGACAGAAGGATGGCCGAACAAAAGAATCGCCAGCAAACTTTCAATCAGTGAAGGGACCGCAAAGTTGCACTTGCACCATATCTATCAAAAGCTGAATTGTGCAGGGCGCATGGCACTTGTTCTTCACATGCAAAAAAATGGTTTGGCTTGATCGATATTACTGATTTCAGAACCGTCAAATCCAGATGATCGCACACAGGGAAGCGTTTAAATGAAAAATATGAGTTTGAAAATCGGCACTGCCTGTGCAATGTCTCTGGTGCTTCAGCATACTCAACTTGCTGCACAAACACTTCACGATGCAGTCAATATGGCCTTGGCTCAATATCCCGCCATACTAGCCGCTCAATCCAGAGCGGAGGCTGCTGACTCAGATATTATTCGCGCACAGGGTGCGCATTGGCCACAAGTCGCATGGACTGGCACCTACAACGCCTATAACACAGGTAACGTTTCTAATAACTGGATTCAGTCTCCAACTGTCAGCATGAATATCTGGTCGGGATGGAGGATTCAGTCTGATGTCGAGCGTTCCAGATCACTCGCCGATGCTAGCAGGCATCAGCAGCGCATCACCCGTGATGACGTTGCGCTGTTGTGTACCGAAGGGTACTTGAATTGGGCACATCAGATCGAAATGGTGCGCCTTGCACGCGACAATCTGTCTGCTCATAAAAAGATACTCAGTGATATAGACAAGATCATCCAGATTGATCCCGGTCGTCGGATTGATCTGGATCAGGCACAGGTGCGTTACGAAAATGCAAAGCTCAACCTTGAACAACGCCAAGCTGATCTTGCCTCCGCGGTACAGCGACTGAATCGTATGCTGCTTGGAAGAATGCCGCCCGTCCCTTCTGGTATTGACTTCGCCCCAGGAATAGCACCTGACTCACCACAACAAGCGCTTGGATATATCAACGATACACACCCGGTAATTGCACAATTGCGATCACAGATTCAGGCCGCAGAGGCGTCTGTTGTGAACGCACGCTCTCAATACTCTCCCACGGTCAATGTGACATATGGCAAACAGACTTATCAGGGAACGGCACAGGGTGACTATCTGACGCAGCTGATTGTTTCAGTTCCAATTTTTGATGGTGGAACTGCATATGGAGCGACTGGTGCTGCGCAAGGCAACCTGCATGCAATCGAATCGAACCTAAAGGAAAGTGATTTGATTCTTCGCGAACGTGTAGCGTCCTTCTGGACGGACTGGCTTGCGGCCAAAAACCGAAAAGAACTCGGCATCAGTCAGACGCGCACCGCCAAGGCATTAGTCAACGGATACACCCTTCAATTTCAGGTAGGACGGCGCTCGCTGCTCGACTTACTGAATGTTCAGAGTGATCTGTACACATACGAAAGCAATGCAGAGAATGCGGCCTTTGAGTCCCGCCTTGGACGTGCACGAATTATGGCTGCGATCGGAAGGTTGGCACTTGCTTATATCGAACCGGCGGAAATGTCTGGGCAAACGTCATCCTCGACTACCGGGGATGCTTCGATTGTGAAGCCGCGTGCTGCTGCACTACCAGGAACCAATCAGGACTGGACTGGCACGACGATCGGTGTATTGCCTGCGAACCTCGCTCAACACTCCCTCAATGAAGCGACCAAACCATGAAAACAGCTCACTTGAAATCAGACCCTTATATCAATCCATCTCAAGATCCAAAGATGCACTTGGATATGCCAGAGGCTGAAACACCAGATACGGAACATCGCGATCCACTTCTAGTCTGTCTGGCGCTAGCATCGAAGTTGATTGATCGACAGGTGCATCTAGCCGCTTTGCGCGCGGGGTTCGCTATTGATGAGTCAGGACGTATCCCTTCCAGCGCCTATCCGGACCTGGCCCGGCTGCACGGCATTCTTGCAGCATGGAATCATACAGAGATAAAAAATATTCCGAGCTATGTTCTACCCGTACTCGTTCCATTTATTGATGGTCGGGCCTGCGTACTACTCTCGGTAAAGGGAAAAAAAGCCAGAATATTGATGGCCGATTCAGGCATGTCAGAAATCACGATGGACGCTGACGAATTAAACACCTTGTCAACGGGTGAAGTACTGGTAATTAAGGCTGCTCCTCAAAAGGGAATGGAGCAACTGGTCCCATTCAAGGGACGCGCCTTCGAGTGGTTCTGGGGCACCTTGATGCGATTCAAACATTTCTATATTGAGTCGATGGTCGCGACGGTCGTTGCAAATATCCTGACACTCGCTGCAGTATTTTTTACGATGAATGTCTATGATCGTGTTGTTCCGACACAAGCCTATACGTCTTTGTGGACACTGGCCATTGGAACGATCGTTGCGATTGTGCTTGAGTTTTCTATGCGCTGGCTCAAGGCACGCCTGGTTGACGTTGGTGGAAAGAAAGCAGACTTGGCAATTAACGCCACACTATTGCGTGAAATCATGTCTATTCGGCTAGAGCACCGGCCACAATCGATTGGCATATTTGCCAGTTCAATGCGGGACTTTGAAGCTCTTCGGGACTTTTTCTCTTCGGCATCACTTGTTTTACTGGCAGATATGCCATTCATTCTAATGTTTCTGATACTCATCGGAATTGTTGGAGGACCACTTGTTCTGATCCCAGGCATAGTCGTTCCCTTGTTGCTGTTGATCGGGGTTGTTGCTCAGCGCCCGCTCATGCAAGCAATGCGAGAAAATATGAAAGAGTCGGGCGACAAGCAAAGTGTCCTAGTTGAATCGCTGATGAACCTTGAGTTGCTCAAAGCACATAACGCTGAAAGCTACCTTCAAAGACGTTGGGAAAACTCAAATCGTGCTGCAGCCGAGTCTTTCAAGAAAACCCGTTCACTGACGAATCTGATGCTTGGCTTAACCGCAATGTTTCAACAACTCGTGACTGTTGGAATGGTGGTGATGGGTGTCTATCTGATTGGGGAAAACAGACTGACACTTGGGGGACTGATTGCATCAGTCATTTTAGCCGGTCGTGCGATCGCGCCACTTGGGAGTGTGATGGCTCTCGCCGCCCGATACCAGCAGGCTAACACCGCTCTTGAAACGCTTGACAACCTGATGAAACGGCCACGCGACCGTGAATCCAGTCGCCATTACATTGTTCCAGAAAAAATTATAGGTGCGCTGCGGGCTGATGAGTTGGAATTTTCATATCCCGGAGAACACAACTTACCAGTCATCAGGAAGGTAACTTTTGATCTCAATCCTGGCGAGCACTTAGGCCTCTTAGGAAGGGTTGGAAGTGGTAAGACAACGCTTCTCAGAGTAATGGCGGGACTGTACACGCCACTTGGGGGAAAAGTATTGATCGACGGAATCGATCAGAAACAGATTGAACCTGCGGAGTTACGTAGCCGCATTGGATATATCGGCCAGGATGCACAGCTTTTCATGGGCACCTTACGTGAAAATCTTGTATTGGCAGACACATGGATTAGCGATTCGAGAGTTATCGATGTTCTTCAGCAACTTGATCTTTATCATTTGATTTCGAACCACCCACGAGGACTCGATATGCCGCTGACAGAAGCTGGAGGAGGGCTCTCGGGTGGACAGCGACAATTGCTTGCTGTGGCGCGCATGATGCTGCGTGATCCTGCATTTGTGTTCCTGGACGAACCGACGTCGCACATGGATCAGAATACTGAAGCACGTGTGATCAGTGTGTTGGGTGAGTGGTTAAAAGGTCGAACTCTGCTATTGGCGACGCATCGCTTGCAACTCCTCGTCTGGGTGGATCGAATTGCCGTCATGGAGCGCGGACAGCTCCTGATTGAGGGGCCGCGTGATCAAGTGTTGAAGCAACTCAAGACGGGTGTTTCGACGGGTGTAAAGCGGGAGAGAACGGCAAGGACTCCCAAGGTCACTGCTGCGGATGAGATTGCTCAGGCACCCGCGACAGAGGAAATTGCACCTCATTTGGCAACACCTTAAGTCTAATCATTCGGAAAATTTAATCATGAAGCCTACTCAAAATAACTATTTGAATGATAAGTCTTATGTACATCCAGGTCTGTCAGATGATGATGAACATCACGCCAGTCGACATCTGCTATGGATCACTGCATTGGTATTGATTGCAGCAATTGTGTGGGCAGCAACTTTCCATCTTGATGAAATCACCCGTGGCATCGGCAAAGTCATTCCATCGAGCAGAGAACAAGTTGTCCAAAGTCTTGACTCAGGGATTCTTGCCGAATTACTTGTACATGAGGGTGATCCAGTCGAAAAGGATCAAATTCTTTTACGTATCGATGATGCAAGATCGGGTCCGGTATTTCGTGAGGCCTATGAAAAATGGCTGGGCCTGGCCGCACAGGCTGCACGCCTTCGTGCAGAGGCGTATGGAACTGAGCTTAAATTCCCCGTCGAGGTACTGGCCTTACCGGATGTCGTCAATCGGGAGGAGAGGGCATTTCGAGCTCGCAAACAGGCACTTGATGAGCAATTAAATGCAATGAAGCAATCTTTGGGATCACTCGGTCGTGAGATTTCGTTGACGGCTCCACTCGTTTCTCAGGGAGTGATGTCTGAAGTCGAATTATTACGCCTTAGGCGCCAGTATTCCGATATGCAAGCCCAGATGGCCGAGCGACGCAATCGTTACTTTACAGAAGCAAATAATGATTTAGTTCGTGTTGAATCGGATCTGGCGCAATCAAAAGAAAACTCTCTTGCACGAGAAGACGCATTCAAGCGCTCAGTGATTCGCTCACCCATGAAGGGGGTAGTGAAGAATGTACAGGTCACAACGATGGGTGCGGTCATTCAGGCGGGACAAAACATCATGGAAATTGTCCCTCTGCAAGATGAGATGCTGGTTGAGGCATACATCAAACCAACAGAGGTCGCCTTCTTGCATGCTGATCAGCCCGCAATGGTCAAGCTGACTGCCTATGATTTCAACAAGTACGGTGGTCTGGATGGTGTGCTTGAACACTTGAGCCCAGACACAATGCGAGATGAAAGTAAGCCACGCAAACCAGGCAGTCCGCCAATTGATCTGGATGAGGGGTTTTACAGAATCATCGTACGCATCACAGACATTAATCCTGAGCGCAACGGAAAACAGCTAAAAGCGTTGCCTGGGATGACTGCGATTGTTGAAATTAAAACCGGACAAAAGACTGTTCTGGAATATCTCTTTCGACCACTGCAGAGTGTCACGCAAGCGCTGCGAGAACGCTGAATCGAGTGGATCCAGCACCTTAAAAAATTGATATAGATCTGAGGATACTGAAAACAGACCGTCAGATCGCTAGGCATCAATTTACCATCCAAATACCATGATCTCTACATCTGGAATGTAGCTGATATTGGAGAAAGCATATGTTGCAAACGATAGAACGATGCACGTCGACACAATCAAATGATTTAGTTTCATTCGGTTTTTTTAGTGAGTCTACCCACGCGTTGGGATTGATGGGTTTAATGCGGCTGCTATTCCAGTCCTACTTGAACAACAAAGAAAATGAGATTACCGGGATGCTTTTTTATGATGGAAAACACTTCAGTCAGATCATGGAAGGTCCACGTTCGACGATTGACGAGGCATGGCAAGTGATCAGAAAAGATCGCAGACATACCAACATCCATCTTGTAGGAAAGAACCTTATTTCATCCCGTGCCTATTCAACTTGGTCCATGCGAGTCAAGGATGGCGGCGTCATCGGTGCGATGTATCCCGAGTTAATAAACATTATTGGTGAAATCAACGCGGACAGGAGTGCTCCTGAAATATTACGCTCCGCCTATTCCTCTGCCCGGCTGATTCAGGAATTACCCGCCGGGATAATTTCGTTGCCAACCATTCATTAAAAACAGAGAGAGAAGATCATGGGTCACGCAACAGTAATACGCCACAATGGCGATGCAACGCAGCTGAACCGACTCAGCTTTGTCAGTGATTGTTCAAAAGGAGTGGGAACAATCGGACTCATGCGTATGTATTTTAAGGCCTATACAGATAGCATGAATAACGGAATATCGGGATTGTTTATTTGTGATGGAAAAAAGGTTGGTCAGGTTCTTGAAGGAGATGGCGATGGGATTCAGGCATGCTGGGAATCTATTGCAAACGATCCGCTGCACGAGAATATCTGTATATATGAAAAACAATCGATTACCGTACGTCTGTACGATGGCTGGTCAATGCATATCAAAGATGGTTTGATCATGACGCTGATGTACCCTCAATGCCGGCCAGTTGTCAATGAAATCAACGCTGACAGCACTGAGGAAGTTCTTGGCATCATGCATTCGTATGCTGCAATGGTCAAACATATTTAAACAAACCAAATGCATGATCAGCCTGTCAATATGAGATGTTCATTTTATCAATGACCTTATGAACGCCAGGCACACTCCATACCGCATTAGTCGCGAGATTGCGCTCTGACCAGGTGTGTATATTCCCACTCAAGGTGACATCACTGCCTTTGACGCTCACAATGATTTTTTGAGCCTCGTCATGTGCACGTCTCTTTAACGCTGCCTCAATATCAGCTTTGATCTCTTTTTCTGTCAGTTTTGAGGTGATCGTAATCAAGTTGTTCACACCGCTCACTCCCTTTAGGAATCGCACAGCATTCTCGGCAGCCCATTTCAGATATTGCCACTGAACTTCTCCTGTGAGAGTGACATAACCGTCTTCGACCTTTGCTTTAACAGAATCAGGAAAAATATAACTACTCCATTTGAAGGCATGGCGGATAGCTTCGGCGATATCGGTATCGCTTTGCTTAAATGAGCCGGGCACTTTGACATCTAGCTCAACAGCCAATACCTTTACGCCCGCTACATTCTTTGCTGCACGCTCAGCATTCCATTTTTCAGCAAGGCTGTCGACATGACCAGACAGGGTCACGACACCATCCTTTGCTTCAACACCGATATGTGCGGCATTTACCGAAGGTTCCCATTTCAATTCGTTCATGACGTCTTGTTGCAAAACAAAATCTGATTTCATGATGATGACCTTTATTTGACAGGTTGATTGATGTGCATAAACACCTTTTCATCCTATTGGTTTAGTCAACACTTGCATATTTATCAGACGATATTTTTATATATGCCTTATCACCAAAAAAAGACCCTGCACCTTTAGGCACAGGGTCTCAGTAATGCCATGATCCACAGCAATCACTGGCTGGAGCGTTTTTATTGTGGCGTCTCCAACTGACCCACAGATACGTTTGGCCTGAGCCTCC
The DNA here is from genome assembly GCA_947379755.1 of Alcaligenaceae bacterium. Classification (GTDB taxonomy): domain Bacteria; phylum Pseudomonadota; class Gammaproteobacteria; order Burkholderiales; family Burkholderiaceae_B; genus Zwartia. Next base: position 9,890 of record CANCOC010000017.1, read on the forward strand.
ACGTAACAGGATTTCCCTTAGCGTGATGTTGAACTGATCGCTGCCCATCGCTTCAACACACCCAAAGGATATTCCTGAATATAAAAATTAAAAATATATAAAAAGATGTAAAAACGATATATATGCATAATTAAATGCTAGTCGGCTTTGATGTTCGCATCGTGGATAATTTTTCCCCACTTGGTGCTGTCGGCTTTTATCTCTGCTGCAAACTGGGCGGGTGTATTCGCAATCACAGTTGCACCCATTTTTTCAAGCTGAGCGTGCAATTCTGCCTGTCGCAATACATGCACCGTATCTTTATTGAGCTTGGCGATCACGTCTGGTGGGGTATTGACTGGTGCAACCAATCCGAACCAGTTTGTAAAGTCGTAACCTTTGACTCCAGACTCCGCGACAGTGGGGACATCGGGCAATAGTGCCGAGCGCTTGATGCCCAGCACAGCGATCGCTTTGAGTCGCCCAGACTGAATCTGCGGCAGACACTGCACCAGACTATCCATGGTGAAATCAACTTGTCCGCCTACCAGGTCCGCGATACTTGGTCCGCTTCCTTTGTAAGGAACATGTGTGAACTTAGCACCCGTCATACTCATCAGTAACTCAGTCGCCAGGTGAGGAGCGCCGCCCATGCCAGATGACGAGTAGTTCAGTTTGCCTGGTTTCTGTTTGGCAAGTTCGATGAGTTCCTGCACATTTTTAACAGGTAATTTAGGGTTGACTACGAGAACAAAATCCACGCCCACTACATTTGTAATTGCTGCAAGATCTTTGGCTGGATCAATATCCATGCTGTACAAGTGCTGATTGATTGCCATGTTGCCGAGAGTGGCGAGCATGATGCTATATCCGTTTGCTTCCGCACGAGCAGTAATACCTGTGCCGATTGTTCCTCCAGCACCCCCCTTGTTCTCCACTATCACAGGTTGGTTCCACAGGGTATTGAGGCTTTGTGCAACTTTTCTTGCCACGATATCAGTGCCACCTCCTGGCGGAAAGGCGACAACCATCGTGACAGGCTTGTTTGGAAAGCTCAGATCCGGACTTTGTCCATGAGCATATGCCATGGTGAGTAATCCAAGACCCAACATTGCATGGCGCAGTGTCGAACGAAAAAATCGGTTTACTCTCTGCATGGAGGTTCCCCTGTGTGTAGTCAGTCATGAATGGTGCGTGCCACAACGATGAGGGGGACGCAATATCTGATACAGCGCGTGCGTTCAGGTGCCTGTCTGCGTCGCTAAAAAGCTTTTGGCCGCATCAACGTCCAGCAAGGGGTAGACATCCATGTGAGCGGGGATGATTTCAGCCCATTCATTCATGAGGCGATGAAGTGTCTCGTTTGAATCCACATCAAACAAAGCGACAGCACCGCGTCCTGCTCTCGCATATACCGATTTGGCCATGCCTGAGGCAAGCAGGGGATTCATCCAGTCCCAATAACTGCTGCGCGCGGCAATCAATGTGGTAGGTTTTTCTGGACGGGGCGTACTGATGACGAGAAATAACATATTGTCTCCGGATCTCATTATGGTTATGAGCGGATTCTAATCTGTGGTGCGCGTCAGGTGAAGTTATTTATGGAATGGGTGCTGTGATTTCCAGTGACGTGCAATATCAATACGTCGGGCAATCCAGACTTTATCGTATTGAGCGATATGGTCCAGGAATTTTTGTAGGGCAACCATTCGACCAGGACGGCCAAGCAGTCGACAATGCATGCCGATAGACATCATTTTTGGATGAGTCGCACCCTCGTCATATAACGTATCAAAGGCATCGCGCAAGTATTCAAAAAAATGCTGAGCAGTGTTGAACCCCTGAGGGGTTGCAAAGCGCATGTCGTTGGCATCCAGAGTATAAGGAACGATCAGATGTGGCACGGGGGCCGTGGCCCCTGAGGGCTGGACACGGGTCCAGAAGGGCAGGTCATCACCATAATTGTCGCTATCGTATTCGTAGCCGCCTTGTTCAACCAGCAATCTGCGTGTGTTGGGGCTATCACGGCCGGTATACCAACCAAGCGGCCAGAGCCCACCAGTCATCGCACGCAACATTTCGGTCGCAGTTTTCATGTGTGCACGTTCTGTGTTTTCGTCTATACCCTGATAGTGCAACCAGCGTAATCCATGGCAAGCGATTTCATGGCCTTGTTCAAGCAGAGCTGCAGTCAGTTCAGGGTTGCGTTCAAGAGCAAGGCTCACTCCAAACACCGTGAGTGGTATCTGGCGCTTTTCAAATTCACGCAAAATTCGCCAGACACCTGCCCTGGACCCATATTCATAAATGGATTCCATGCTCATGTGACGGGCAGGGTAGCTTTCTGCACCGACAATTTCTGAGAGAAAACGCTCTGACCCGGGATCACCATCCAGCACAGAGTTTTCTGCACCTTCTTCGTAATTCAAGACAAACTGCAATGCAATTCTTGCGTCACCCGGCCAGTGCGGATGTGGCGGTTCGGCGCCATAGCCAATCAGATCGCGAGGATAGCTGGTTGAAGCGGATGGGGGTTTCTGGTGTGAGGTCATGCCAGATTTTTATCACGACTAAGCAAATCTGGGGAATATTAATGTCCTGGCTTATTTAAACCAGCCAGAGTTGGCTTTCTCGACACCGACGCCCACGCTCGTCTGCAAACTCTTGTTTCCCTCGGAAACATTCCTGTTTGCATCGGCTTGAGACTGGATCAGATCCGTTTTGACCTGCTCACGATACAGATCCTGCTCGACGAAGTCATCTGCACGTTTAGCCTTGGCTTTTTTTAAGTCAAGGTCTGCCTGACGCGCATCAATTTCCTGTTGCCTGAGCTTGTCTTGATAGGCCTGATCGCGTGCTTTATCGTTTTGCTGTTCTTGCTTGCGTTCCTGGGCAGCCTGTTCTGCTTTCGCTTGCTGTTCCTTTTGAGCAGCGGCGCGATCAGCTTGCAACTTTTGCTGATAGGCACGATCTTGTGCCTGACGTTTTTGTGCCTGCTGCTGGGCTTCGTATTGCTGCTGTGCCATTTGTGACTGTTGGAGCTGCTCTGCTGCACGGCTCTGATTTTGTGCGTTGTTCACAGCATTAATCTGATCCTGCATGCTCGATTGTGCCCAGGCCATGGTACTGATTGAAACCATGCCCAGGATACCTAACATTTTTTTCATGATTTACTCCTTTGGGCAGGGGATTTCGTTGTTGGGCTGGATACGCGTTTCGTAGGGGCCCGTACCAATCACCACGGCAAGTCCGAGTTTGTACTCACATGTTCTGCCGACCTGAGCTGAGTTCAGGGTTTTGTATTCATCCTGATATGTCAAAGACACGCCATCAACCAGCGTGGTGTTCGAAGCAAGCGATCCGGCCGCAGCACCTGTGACGCCACCTACAGCAGCACCTGTTACTGTTTGCGTACCGTTAATTTTATTGCCGACAAAAGCGCCAACCAGTGCACCAAGAATGGCACCACCAACCTGCGCGGCCTTTTTGCCGTCAGAGTTATCGACTTCAACCTTGGCCGGCATAATCGCCAGGATCTGCACAGTCTTGGCCGTCTGTTGCTTATTGACCTGACCTGCACGATAAGTGTTTGGTCGGTATTGGTCGCCAGTCGCACAACCCGTCAAGGTCAGAATGGAACATGCAAGCAGGGTCGGGAGCAATTTAGTTTGAATCATGGTGTATCTTGATCAGGCAAATATATAAAAGGGTTGCATGCGGATCGACATGATATTGACTGTATATCGATCCACTTGTGATTATTTCAAGCCTTCGGCCTGCAACGCCGCTTGTACAGCTGGGTCTGCTTGCATGCGTGCAAAGTGCGCCTGAAGATTTGTCATGCCAGACAGATCAATCTTCTTGGCAACGGCCCAGCGCATCACGACATAGAGATAGGCATCGGCAACCGAGCGGGAATCAGAAAGCCAGTCGCGGCCAGCAAGATGTTGATTTGCAATCGCAAACATCTCTTTGACTTTGGCTGAGGCAATGGCAGTCAGGCTTGTCTGGGCCTCCTGACCCTCGACCCAGCGTGCGGCACCAAACACCAGGCTAAATGCCTTATGCAAGTCAGCATTGAGGAACGCGAGCCAGCGTCGTGCCTCGGCGCGTGCTTTTGCGGTGTCTCCTCCAAAAAGTTTAGCTTGTGGATGCTTTTCTGACAGATACTCAAGAATTGCCACATTCTGTGTCAGGGCGATGCCATCGTCTTCGAGCACAGGCACTGCACCGAGCGGACTCATATTGATAAATGGCGCAACTTTCATCGCATCGCGCGGCACTGCAACATATTCAAAAGGAGCGCCCGTCCACTGCAAGGCAATATGATCAACAAGAGAGCAGGCGCCAGGTAGACCGTGAAGCTTCATGGTGGGACTTCCTAAAAAGGTTAAAGGTATTGAACGTAATGTACAACTTTGCCGAGGCGTACGTCACCAGCGGATGTAGAGAATGATCAATATAAATCAGGTAAATTCTGGCGTAGTTGTTTCAAGGTGTTTCTGGACGCCTGTGAACCAGATTGCAAAGGTATCGTCCGTCAAGATTTATCAACTGACGGAAAAGGTTAAGATCATGAAAACTTCATTAAGGATTAGTGTATGAGTCGCCCATTTCGTATTGCAGTACTTCCCGGTGATGGTATTGGCAAAGAGGTCATGCCCGAAGGCTTGCGGGTCCTGAAAACTGCTGCTGACAAGTTCGGCCTGAATCTTGAATTCCGTCATTTTGACTGGGCGTCTTGTGATTATTTTCAACAGACTGGCGAGATGATGCCCGCCGACTGGAAAAGTCATCTGATCGATTGCGATGCGATCTATTTTGGCGCCGTCGGTATGCCTGACATTGTGCCGGATCATATTTCGCTCTACGGCTCCCTGATCAAATTCCGCCGTGAATTTGATCAGTACATTAATTTGCGTCCTGTGCGCTTGTTTGATGGCGTGCCTTGCCCACTGGCGAATCGTAAAGCTGGCGACATTGATTTCTTTGTTGTCCGTGAAAACACTGAAGGTGAGTACTCTGCGGTTGGTGGCAAGATGTTTGAAGGAACCGATCGCGAGATCGTGTTGCAGGAGTCTATCTTTACACGTGTAGGTTGCGATCGTGTACTGCGTTTTGCATTTGAACTGGCTTCACGTCGTGCCCGTAAGCATGTGACGATTGCCACAAAATCAAATGGTATTGCCATCAGCATGCCTTACTGGGATGAACGCGCAGCAGCAATCGGTCAGGAATACCCAGGCATTACAACGGACAAGCAGCATATTGATATCTTGTCTGCGCGTTTTGTCTTACAACCTGATCGCTTTGATGTGGTGGTTGCATCGAACTTGTTTGGCGATATCCTGTCCGATCTGGGACCTGCCTGCACAGGAACGATTGGTCTAGCGCCTTCTGCCAACCTGAATCCTGGACGTACATTCCCTTCGTTATTTGAGCCTGTGCATGGTTCAGCGCCTGACATTTTTGGCAAGAACATTGCCAACCCTGTCGCAATGATCTGGTCCGGCGCACTGATGCTTGAATTCCTGGGCCAGAGTTTGCCAGCGGCTGAGCAAAAGCCATACCAGGCTGCGCACGATGCGATCGTCACGTGCATCGAGCAGGTTCTTGTGCAAGGGCCTCGCACACCAGATTTGGGTGGCAAATCAACAACCAGTGAAATGGGCGAAGCTATCAGCAAAATGCTGGCTTAACGTGTTGCTGCATCAGCTTCAGTAACCTGCCCGTAAAAGTGACTGCTCTCGCGCTGTTGAGCAGTCACTCACCCGATCTGCCATTTAGAGCAGCAGGGTGCCCTGAGGAGACAAAAAATGACAGATCAGACATTCGTTTCCAGGCCATCGGTGCGTACCATACGCGCGCAACGCCGACGCCTGCTCATCGGAGCGGCCTCGATCGCGGGAACGGCTGCATTGCCGTTGAGCAACGCCATCGCTCAAAGCTATCCTAACCGGCCGATTACCTTTATTTGCCCCTGGCCAGCGGGTGGCACTTCGGATGCAACCATGCGGGTGCTTGCCCAAGTAGCGTCTCGCACGCTCGGTCAGACGGTTGTATTAGAGAATCGCGCAGGGGCAGCGGGAATGATCGGTGCAAAAGCCCTCGCAAGCGCCAAACCTGATGGATACACCATTGGTCAGCTCGCGCTGTCAGTCACGCGTTTTTCCCAGCTTGGTACCGTACATATTGATCCTCTGAAAGACTATACGTTTTTAGGGATGGCCTCGGCTCAGACTTTTGGCGTCGTGGTACAGCCTGATTCGCCCTTTAAATCCATACAGGAACTGGTTGACTACGCACGCGCACACCCGGATAAATTGACGTATTCGACATCAGGAGTTGCTGGTCAGACGCATATCGGAATGGAAGAGTTTGCAATGGCAGCGGGAATCAAGCTGCGGCATGTGCCATACAAGGGTGGGGCGCCTGCGCTGCAGGGACTGTTGGGCGGGCAGGTTGACATGATGGCCGACTCCAGCTCCTGGGCATCACTGGTGGAGGCTGGCAAGCTGCGGTTACTCGTGACGTGGGGAGCAGAGCGACTGGCACGTTTCAAGGAAGTACCAACACTGAAAGAACTTGGCTACGGGGTAATTAATGATGCACCCAATGGCGTCGCAGCGCCTGCAGGGCTAGATCCAGCCATTGCACAAAAACTGGCGAAGGCGGTCGAAATGGCTGTCAGGAGCGAGGAATTCAAGCTTGCTTGTGACAAAATTGATGCGCCAGTCATTTATCTGGATCCAGTCCAGTATCGACGATACGTTGAGGCAAATTACAAGAAAGAAACAGATTTGATTGAGCGGCTTGAACTGAAAAAAATGCTGGAAAACTAATCAACATCTGATGTGAAAGAAACCTAATTTTAATTTGATAACGGGATGATCATGGCAGACTACACGAATCGTTTTAAACAATCACTCAAAGCAGGGCACCCGAATATCGGCCTCTGGATTTCAATTCCTGATGCCTTCACGACCGAACTCTGTGCCACAGCAGAGTTTGACTGGATGCTGCTCGATGGCGAGCACACACCCAGCGATGCACGTATGGTCTTGTCCCAGTTACAGGCATGCGCGGCTTACAACACACAGGCTGTTGCCAGACCTGCAATTGGTGACACACACGTGATTAAGCAACTGCTTGACGTAGGTGTGCAAAGCTTGCTGATTCCAATGGTGGATACCGCCGAACAGGCGCGCGAACTGGTTCGCGCCGTGCGTTATCCACCACAGGGCATTCGCGGCGTCGGCTTTGGTGCTGCACGTGTTTCGCGCTGGGGTGCCCGCAAGGATTACGCACAGGGTGCCAATGATGAAGTTTGCCTGTTAGTCCAGGTAGAAACATCGACAGGGCTGTCTAATCTAGAAGAAATTTGCCAGGTTGAAGGCGTGGATGGGGTTTTTCTTGGACCTTCGGATATTTCTGCTGCCTTGGGCTTTTTGGGTAGCCCGGGCCATCCCGAAGTTGTGGCGGTCATAGAGCGCTGTATCGCGACCATCATCAAACACGGCAAGGCCGCTGGCATTCTAACTCCCGACCGTGCACTTGCCAGACGTTATCTGGAGCTTGGCTGCACCTTTGTAGCCGTGGGTGCAGATGCAGGTGTGCTGGCCAATGGCGTGCGCGAGCTCAGGGCTGCCTTCAAGTAACAATACGAATCTATGCCGTACCCGGTTCCCAGTGGAGCCGGGTATCACGGTTCAGATCAGATTTCAGAGAGAGTGATTTGTAAAAACGCATCATTACATTCAGAAACATTACTTTACATAATATACATTATGCGTATTATACGAATAGACAAAAGTCAGTCATCCTGATTGCATTCGCTCAGACTTCCAGCACCTGGCCAAGTAACGGCGCCATGACGGGCCATCCCAATTCATGATCAATTCTTTGCCGCAACATATCTGCCGCAGCCGGTTCGCCATGATTCAGATAAACAACCTGTGGTGCTTGCGGTGCAGTTTTGAGCCAGTCCATAATTTGTTGTGCGTCGGCGTGGGCAGACATACCTTCGAGCTGCGCAACTTCGGCATTGATTTCAACTTCTTCACCATAAATACGTATAGTTTTTTCCCTGGCGAGGATGCGTGCGCCACGCGTACCACCCGCCTGGTATCCAGCAAAAAGAATCGTATTGCGGTGATCTGGAGCGAGCGTTTTCAAATGATGCAATACGCGTCCGCCCGTGGCCATTCCGCTTGCAGAGATAATGATGGATGGATAGCGAATGGAATCGAGCGCGATGGAGTCTTCCATTGTCCGTACCATTTTGGCAACTGTCCCCATTCCCGCACAATCCTGTTTGTCCAGGCGATGCTCAGCGCAGTGCCGCTGATAAATTTCGGTCATATTGATGGCCATCGGACTATTCAAAAAAACAGGTAAATCAGGGATCGCCTGTTTCTTTTTCATGCGATAGATTGCCAAAAGTAGCTCTTGCGCACGACCTACAGCAAATGCAGGTACCACAACGATGCCTCCGCGCGCGGCAGTTCGATTAATGATTTCCGCAAACTTGATATCGGGGTCTGTGCTGGGGTGATTCCGATCCCCGTAGGTTGATTCGACCACCAGACAGTCTGCGTGCTCAATCGCAGCAGGAGGCAACATAATTTTGTCATCTGGACGGCCGATATCACCCGAGAAAAGCGTTGTCTTGCCCCCTGCCGTAATTTCAGCTGAGCTTGCACCAAGAATATGACCTGCCGGACGAAGTTTGACCGTCATACCCTCGGCAACTGTTAACAAATGATCAAAGGCAAGCGGTTTAAATAGACGCAATGTTTTTCTGGCGTCATCAATCGTATAAAGAGGTAATGCAGGCGTATGTCTGGAAGTTTTGTGTTTATTGGCGTAATTAGCCTCTTCTTCCTGCAAGTGTGCGCTATCTAGCAGCATCACCTCACACAAATCAATAGTAGAAGCCGAAGCATAAATCGGACCGCGAAACCCTTGCTTCATCAACAACGGCAGGGCTCCCGAGTGATCGAGATGTGCATGCGTCAGGATGACTGCATCCAGCGTTGACGGGTTAAAAGGAAATTGAATCCAGTTGAGCAGTCGCAGATTCTTATAGCCTTGAAAGAGGCCGCAATCGACTAAAACCGTTGAATTTTTATGGGAGACAAGTGTTTTTGAACCCGTCACGCACCCTGCCGCACCCAAAAATGTTAATTTCATGATGAGCACCCCTCTTCTTTTTTTACCCTTTGCCTACATCGATCATATGCTGTTCAAGAAATACTGCAAGTGTTTCGGTCATCCTGCAACCAGACGTATACCGTCAGGCAGACTGGGGCCGTTCACTGCGTCTTACACCTGACGGGTCTGTTAGCATTTGGTATGCACTTTGAAACAGGTCAAAAAAAATGAATCGTACCGATGACGCAGGCAAACTGGTTTTAAGACTTTCACTAGGCATCATGTTGCTGATGCACGGCCTCTACAAACTGATCAATGGCTTTGATGGGATCACCGCGATCGTGACAGCGAATAACTGGCCGCACTGGATTGCATATGGAGTACTGATTGGTGAGATTCTTGCACCGGCACTGATCGTGATCGGCATTCTGACCCGACTCGGTGCCGCAGTCATTGCAATCAACATGGCAATTGCAGTCTATCTCGCACATTTCCATCAGTTGATGCAGGTCAGCAAGAGCGGTGGCTGGATGCTGGAGCTACAAGGCATGTTTTTCTTTGCTGCAATCGCCATTGCACTCCTAGGTGCTGGCAAATATAGCCTTGCAGGTGTTCGTGGGCGTTTGAACTAGCCACGCAGGTTGTTCTGCGTGGCAACATCAGCACCTCAGTTGAGGATACCGAATCTTGTCTTGATGAGAGACATTTCTTTTTCCATCTCGCTTTTTGCCTGTGCGATGCAAGCAGGCTGGGCCTCGACAAGTTCAAGTTTGCATTGGTCTAGTGCGATCTGATAAGCCGCCATCGTTTCTTTTTTGGCAGTAGAAAATTGCTCATCCAGCGTCAGGTCTTCTTTAGTCCAGCGCTCAGGATCAGGCTCTTGCTGAGGGACCGACGAACGCTCCGCATTAAGCACTGCGCTTGTTGGAGGCGGTGCCAATGGCACAGGGATCAATAGTCTTTGCTGTGCCTGGCTGGGACACGCGCCGATTGCCCCAGCAATCAGCAGGAATAAACGCAGATACTTCAATGCTTGTTTCAAGATCACACCTATCAGTCGGAAATATTGCTACTCTCGTATTTTAGAGTCCACTTTACGCCTTTTGTAACACTTCAAAGGATTTCATATGAACAACTTGACTATTTCCCGTTGGATCATCGCCTGTTCCTGCTTATTGTTAAGTGGTCTCGCAATGGCTGAATTAAAAGCAGGTGCAACGGCTCCTGAGTTCTCAGCGCCTGCTGCGCTGGCGGGCAAGGTATATACCTTTTCGCTAGATGCCGCGCTCAAAAAAGGACCTGTGGTTGTCTATTTTTACCCTAAAGCCTTCACGACCGGATGCACCATAGAAGCAAAATTATTCGCTGACGCAACAGATCAGTTTGCAGCACTCAATGCAACCGTCATCGGGATCTCTGGTGACGATATAGAGACCCTCCAGAAGTTTTCTACAGGACCTTGTGGCGGCAAGTTTGCTGTCGCCGGCGACCTCGACCGTCACATCATGAAAGACTATGACGCTGCCCTCACCCTGTTACCAAGCATGGCCGATCGAATTTCTTACGTCGTGACACCAGACAAAAAGATCTTGTATGTCTACAACAGCATGAGTCCGGATCTGCATGTAAACAATACCCTGCAAGCCCTAAAAACGTGGCAAGCCAAAAACAAATAGGATAGTGCTTCATGGCATCTCTTTGCTGGTTCAGAACTGATTTACGTATGACCGACCAGCCCGCACTTGCGGCAGCCAGTCAGGACGGAAATACGATCGCCCTGTTTATCGCCTCGCCCGAGCAATGGCATCTCCATGGCGATGCCCCCGTCAAAGTAGACTTCTGGATGCGTGCCCTGCATGGTTTGCACAGTGAGCTCGCATCCTTAAACATCCCACTAAAATGGCTGGTGGTCGAGCGCTGGTCTGATGTGCCCGCAGCGCTTCTTGAATTTTGCAAGCGTCACGCTATTGATCGCGTACATTGCAATCGCGAACATGGTGTCAATGAACGCAAGCGCGACAGAGCGTGTTATGCCTTGCTGAATGCGCATGATATCGAGATGACTGGCCACCACGGCGGGACGCTTCTGGTACCCGGGAGCGTCAAGACAGGTTCGGATGGATACTACCGAGTCTTTACACCTTTCGCCAAAGCCTGTCGTGAGCGTTTGCGCACCGCACCCTACTGCCTGAGCCAGCGTCCGGTTAAACAGGATATTCAAACCAACGTCCAGGCTGATATCCTCCCCGCAACAATGCCTGGCTGGTCAGCCCCCAGCCATGACTTGCAGGCTGGCTGGCCGGCGACCTCTGCTGCAGCCCATGAACGTCTCACACATTTTGCCCACACCCGAATCTCAAGATACCAGGAGGATCGGGATTTTCCCGCCATACCTGGCACCAGCACGTTATCTGCCTACCTGGCAGCAGGAATTATTTCTGCTGGCCAATGCCTGCATTCTGCGATGCAGGTCAACCAGGGTGAAACTGATACGGGCAACCGTGGTGTCACGACCTGGATCAATGAACTATTGTGGCGCGAGTTCTATCAGCACCTGATATTCGGCTTTCCAGCGTTATCCATGCATCAACCCATGCGACCCGACACCAATGCAGTAGTCTGGCGGCAGTCTCCTGAGGACTTCAAAGCATGGTCAGAAGCGCGCACCGGGGTTCCAATTGTAGATGCTGCGATGCGTCAGCTTGTCACGACAGGCTGGATGCATAATCGATTACGCATGGTTGTTGCGATGTATCTGACTAAGAACCTGCTGCTCGACTGGCGACTGGGCGAGGCCTTTTTTATGCAGCATCTGGTCGATGGCGAGTTGGCTGCAAATAATGGCGGATGGCAGTGGAGTGCCTCAACAGGTGCGGACTCCGCACCGTACTTTCGTGTGTTTAATCCTGTGAGCCAGTCAGAAAGGTTTGACCCAAAAGGACAGTTCATCAGGCACTGGATGCCAGAACTGGCCAGCCTGAGTGATCGCGAGATTCACGACCCTTCGCCCATCCTGCGACGAAGCCTGCAATACCCCGACCATCTTGTCGATCTGAAAAGCAGCCGGCTGCGTGCAATAGAAGCATTCTCATCATTAAGGGCATAATTACAAAATGAAACTTGAAGACTTTTCTGTCAAAAAAATTGATGGGTCGATTCAGCCAATGTCTGACTTTACAGGCAAGGTCTTACTCATCGTTAACGTAGCCTCCAAATGCGGATTCACCAAACAATACGCTGGCCTGCAGTTGCTTGAGCAGGACTATGGCCCCAAAGGCCTGGTCGTGATGGGTTTCCCTTGTGACCAGTTTGGACACCAGGAGCCGGGAGATGAGGCCGAAATTCTTTCTTTCTGTCAGCTCCAGTACGATGTCACTTTTCCGATGTTTTCAAAAATTGACGTCAATGGGGATGCGACCATCCCTCTGTTTCAGTGGCTCAAATCCGAACAGCCGGGCATTCTTGGGACAGAGTCGATCAAATGGAACTTCACTAAATTCCTGGTCAACCGTGAAGGGCACGTGCTCAAGCGTTACGCCTCGACGGACACACCAGAATCCATACGTACAGACATCGAATCTGCGCTGGGTTAAATGGAACACATCATGATCGATCTGTATGACTGGACAACAACCAACGTCCATAAAATCGCCATCTTTCTTGAAGAGGCAGGACTGCTGGTCACATGCCAAACACTAAGGTTTAAATGATGCAGTTCAAGATGCTTTGCCTGGTATCGCTTTTATTGTGTAGTGCCTGCGCACAAAAAGAACGGGGTGGCGATATTACGCTCGCCTCACAGGTCTCAACACCCGTAACGGCGCGTGCTTCAGAGCCCTCAGCCAGCGCTTCCCTGCCATTGAATCAGGCCGCCTCGAACGGTTCAGGTTTAAGTACCGGTTATGGTGGCAGCGTGAACATGGGGATTGCAAGCGAAGCGAATACGCAGCAAACGCGATCTGCAGATGGACGTGGGTCTGAAGCTGCTTCGATTCCTGTCGTGCCTGCCTCAGCTCCCACTGTAGAGCTGCCTCAAGGCACTGCTCAGCCGCCAACGGGGGTTGCGCCCAGCCCTGATTCTGCAGTACCAACACAACCCGGCGTGACAAACGCGTCAAACTACTCGAACTCTGTATTTGCATCAAACAGCAAGCTACCTGCCCGCATCATATCAATCGCGCGTACCCAGCCTGATTGCAAGGGTGCAGATTGTCCATCAATTAAGGTCAAGCGGCTGAGCTTTACTGGTCGTGAACGCTTCAATGCATTTCTGGATCAGACCATGGCCTCCATGGCAGAAGTCGATGCCTCTAATATTGCTCCTTTCCGTAACCTTGCAGAATTTGCAGGCTACTTCTGGAAGGTTGCAAAACCACGCTACGAGGTTGTACTCGAAGCAAGTATCAAACGCGGTGATGAAGATCTTGTCGTCATCCAGCTCGACAGCTATATCTTTACAGGTGGTGCACACGGCATCAGCACTTCGCAATATATCAACTGGCTGCCGACGGTTGACCGGATTCTCTCACTTGAAAGCATGCTGCTGCCGAAGATGATGCCTGCGTTCCAGGAGGTTCTTAAACGCCAACATGCAGCCTGGTTGCTCACGAACCCCCAGGCGACCCAAGATCAGGCCGCCTACGCCAAACTCTGGCCCTTTGTTCCAACAGATAACGCAGCCTTGCTCAAAGAAGGTCTCGCGATGACGTACGATCCCTACACAATCGCACCCTACTCTTTTGGCAAGCCTACGATCGTCATTCCCTACAGCGAGCTCAAAGGAATATTACGACCAGAAGTCTTGCCCAAATAAGTTAAGTCAAAGCAAGTTGAATATCTGCGTTAAAGTCGCGCTCGCAGATAATCGGCTTGTGATACGGACACTGAATCAGGTTTGAGCACGGCCTGTAGAAACTCTTTTGTGCGTGCTTCACGTGGTCGCTTAAAAATGACTTCTGGCGTGTCTGTTTCGATGATGCGTCCGGCATCCATCACTGCGACACGATCGGCGACTTCTTTGGCAAAACCCATTTCGTGCGTCACCACCATCATGGTCATGCCTTCACGGGCTAACAACTTCATCACATTCAGCACCTCACCGACGAGCTCAGGATCCAGTGCAGAAGTTGGCTCATCAAACAACATGACCTTCGGTTCCATGGCGAGTGCACGCGCAATCGCAACACGCTGCTTTTGTCCGCCTGACAGGCTTGCCGGCATTGCGTGTAATTTATCGCTTAAACCAACTTTTGCCAACAGCGCTTGCGCGCGCTCCTGTGCCTGTTTTTTGCTCAGTCCAGACAGCGTCACCGGACCAACAGTCACATTGTCCATCACGGACAAGTGGGGAAATAAATTAAACGATTGAAAGACCATGCCCACTTGTGTGCGCAAACGATTGAGCCGCTGCTCCCCGAGCATGACGCCTTCATCAATCAGGCGTTCCCCACAAATATCGACGGTACCAGCCTGAGCGCGTTCCAAACCATTGCAGCAGCGCAATAAAGTACTTTTACCAGATCCGCTTGGACCAATCACGACGACAACTTCGGACGGCAACACATCAAAATCTATGCCTTTGAGCACGTGATTAAAGCCAAATGATTTGGAAAGATGCCTGATGCGAATCATTTCATTCATTGCACCATCCCTCCCGCACGCAGGCGTTTTTCGACCAGGCGCAGGACACCTGCAGTTGTACTGGTCAACACAAGGTAAATCAACGCAACAACCAGATATACCTCAAGAGATCGGTAAGTGACGCTAATGATTTTTTGACCTTCGTGCATCAGATCATGAATTGTCAGCAACGAAACGAGTGCGGAATTTTTAATCAGGGCAATAAACTCATTACCAAGCGGAGGAATCATCCTGACAATCGCCTGTGGAATGATGATTTTACGCATCGACTGAAAGGCCGACATACCAAGTGAGCGTGCTGCTTCGTTCTGACCACGATCAACGGACTGAATCGCACCGCGAACGATTTCAGAGACATAGGCACCAGAATACAGACCCAAACCGATAATGCCACAAGCCATCGCAGGCAGCATCAGACCGAATTGCGGCAGGCCAAAGAACCAGATGAATAACTGGACAAGCAATGGTGTTCCACGAAAGAACAATAGATAGGCAGAACAAAAAACGTATACGACTCGCCGCTCAGGATTGAGTCTGCCGATCCCGATGAGCAAACCGATCAGGCACCCCAGCAACAAGGCAGCCGCAGTCACCTGGACAGTGACCATGGCGCCATCGAGCAACATTTTCCAGTCAGCAAAGACCGGAGAAAAATCCAGAATCATTTAGACGTGGACTCAAACCACTTGGCAACAAGCTTGTCGTAGATGCCATTTGCCTTGATTTTTTTCAGAGCGGCATTTACAGCCTCAGTGGTAGCAGGCTGGTTTTTTGGCAAAGCCATGCCGTACTCTTCAGTTGTGATCTGTTCGGCCAGAACAGTCATATCAGGATGGCTTTGTGCATAGAGTTTTGCAGCAGGCTTTCCTGTCACAGCAGCGTCAGCCCGACCGATCTGGGCAAGGTTGAACATTTCCTGGTTTTTTTCAACTTCAACCCGTTCAGCTTTGGGGAAGTTATCTTTCAGGAACTGGACCGACTTTGTTCCGACCTGGACAGCGACTTTTTTACCATCAAGATCTTTTAATGTCTTGATCGGACCAGACTTCTTGGTCAGAACAACCAGGCCGCCTGCGTAGTACGGATCAGTAAAGTCAACAACCTTACGGCGTTCATCTGTGATGTAGATCGCTGACATTGCCATATCCGCACGACCGGATTGCAGGGCTGGGATCAGGCCTTTGAAGTCAATATCGATCCATTCAATTTTGCGACCCATCTCTTTACCAAGTGCTTCAACCAGATCAATATCAAATCCCGTACGCTGGCCATCCTTGACAAACTCCATGGGAGGAAACGTTGCATCTGTCACCACACGCAAGGGCGTATTTTGAGCAACCGCCAGACCGGAGGTTAAAACAGATACCAACACCAGACCCTTGACTAATAAACGTAAGTTTTTAAACATGCTGTATTCCTTGTGGGCAACGATTGGTTGATTCATTCAATCCGGATATGGATCAATTGCATTCAAATAAGTGCTATTTGTTCGATTTTCGGTCTTGCACGACCTTTTCGAGGGCGCGCGCTAACGCATCTTTACCCTTGGAGCGTGCCATGTCAATGGAATCTTGTGCTTTGAGATTCGAAGCGAGCGGATCAGCACCAGCGTTAATCAGCAACTGCACCGTTTCAAGACTGTCAGTCTGCACTGCAAGCAGTAGAGCTGTGTCACCTTCGGGAGAGATTTCATTGACTTGCGCTCCGTTCGCCAACAAAAGTTTAACTACGGCTGCCTGCCCTTTCACGCTTGCATAGTGCAAGGGTGTCCAGCCTGACTTGTTAACTTTCGCCCCTCTTGCGATCAGTTTTTGCGCACGCGCTGCATCTCCAACCAATGCAACGTACATCAAAGGCGATTCATCAAACTGATTACCCAGATTGACATCAGTTTTAGGATCGGCAAGGATGACATCAAAGGTTTTCCAGGCCTGGTCCCGAACCGCCTGCATCAGTGCCGGTTGTTGCTTGTTATTGACCGTATTCGGATTCAGACCAGCTTTCAGCAGTTCTTGCACGTCCTGAGCTTTGTCGTTGGTGATGTAAACCCACACATCCGCAGGATTTGCAGCAATGGCTACCTGGCTGACAAGCCCCAGGCCGGTAAAGCCCCCCGCCAGGAAGGCAAAGTACAACATGAATTGAGTGATGCGTTTAAGTGAGGATGTAGGTTTTGTCATGATGGGTAGATAGATCAATTTAGAGAGAATAAATTAATTTAAATAAATCAAATTAAACAAATTACTTTAAAAGTATTTAATTAAGTTTATTGGATATCTTGCTGAATAAATTGAAGAAATTATCTGTGGATGCATTTTCAATCTCTTTTAGAGTCACCCCTCGTAATTCAGCAATTTTTTCTGCAACGTGAATAACTTTAGAAGGATCATTCAACTTGCCGCGATGAGGGACTGGAGCAAGGTAAGGCGAGTCCGTTTCGATCAGTATCCGGTCCAGCTGAATATTTTTAGCGACCTCCTGTAAGGCGACGGCGTTCTTGAACGTCACGATGCCAGAAAAAGAGATATAAAAGTTCATGTCCATTGCTGCCTGGGCGACCTCCCAGGATTCGGTAAAGCAATGCATGACGCCACCAAACTCTTGCGCCCCCTCTTCTCGCATGATTTTAAGGGTGTCTTCAGCTGAAGACCGCGTGTGGATGATCAAAGGCAGACGCGACTGCCTGGAGGCCTGGATATGGCGCCTGAAGCGTGCACGCTGCCAGTCCAGGTCACCCTGCAGGCGAAAATAATCCAGACCGGTTTCACCTATTGCGACAACCTTTGGGTGCGCACTCCGATTCACCAGGTCATCTACGGTGGGCTCAACTGTATCTTCGTAATCGGGATGAACACCAACGGAGGCCCACAATGCAGAATGTTGCTCAACGAGCTGGATTAAACCAGGCCAGTCAGGAAGATTCACGCTCACGCACAGGGCGTGGGAGACGTGATTAGTTTGCATGCGTTGCAAAATATCAGGCATCTGAGCGGCAAGCGCGGGGAAATCTACATGGCAGTGAGAATCTACGAACATCAGGTTGGATCATCCAGACAGGCAAAGTGGGGTGACAAATGTTAAAGGCTGTTTATGGCCGTTTTTTTTGAGCTAAGAGACACGTTGTTGCGATCCGTTGCAGAACGGCATGCGCAAATAGCTTAGCGCTGAGGGGGTGTCCCGCAACACGTCTTTGGGCATTGATAAAGTTCGCCAGGTCACTCAGAGAAGATCCCGCGGACACACCGACCAGTTTGGTGAGTGAAGCCTGCAGTGCAGGAAAATACCGGCATGACAGGCCATTGGCTACAAGCAACAGGTCAACGGCAAGGCGCTGCAGAGGGTCCAGCCACTGGGCTGCGGTATTTTTAGAAATCATGTCAGCAAGTGCACCGATATCAGGCATCGAGCCCTGGGCAAGAGTGCTGAGAAAGCCTTTTAGCCAGTCAGGGCATGGCTGATCGCCCAGGGCAGACATTTTTTTTGCGAGCAAGGGTGCGCCACCACAGGCAGCCAACCAGTCATCGGCCTGCCTGACCCCCTGCTCGACCAGCCAGCCATGAGCCACTTCAGGAGATGGCGTAGCAAGTGGCAATCGCCGGCAACGCGACAACAAAGTGGGCAGGAGTCGGTCCGGCGCATCGGCTACCAGCAAAAATACCGTTGATGGAGGCGGTTCCTCGAGCACTTTGAGCAGAGCATTGCCAGAGATGCCATTGAGCGACTCTGCCGGATAAATGAGAGCAACACGCCAGCCACCCCGGTGCGTAGCGTTGTTGAACCAAGGTTCCAGCCCGCGAATCTGTTCAACCCGAATTTCCTTTGAAGGCGCGCGTTTAGCCGCTGCGCCTGTTTCTGTAACCGCGCCCCCCTCACCCACAGTTTCGTCACTTTCCTGATCTGCGCCTTCTTCCAGTGCCATTGCCTCTGGACGAATCTTCTTTAAATCCGGGTGATGCCCTAGCGCTACCCAGCCACAAGCCAGGCATTTGCCGCAGGCCATCCCCTCAATCGGATCTTCGCACAGCAACGCAGCAGCTGCGGCCCAGGCGAATTCTCTTTTTCCGATCCCCGCCAGTCCATGCACCAGCCAGGCGTGCGCAAAGCGTTCACGGTGACCGAGCCATTGCCGGGCAATATCCTGATGCCAGGGAAGAAAGGTGGCAGTACTCATGCCTGTACGCCAGAGCGTACAAGCAACGCTATGTGCCGGGTGAGTTCGGCACGAATCTGTTCGATGGACCGATTCGAATCTATACGTTTGATGCGCGCGGGATCCTGTTGTGCACGCGCCAGATAGACCGCACGGGTTCGCTCAAAAAAATCGTCCCCTTGCTGCTCAAACCTGTCCTGATCGCGGGTGCGGTTCAGGCGCTCGCGTGCCACCTCAAGAGGCACATCAAAGAGCCAGGTGCAGTCTGGCTGTATATCCGCGTGTAGCCATTGCTCAAGCGCGGCGATGCGTTCAACACCGAGCTGACGTCCTCCACCCTGGTATGCAAAGGTCGCATCGGTAAATCGATCACAGACCACCCATACTCCATCGGCCAGGCAAGGCTCAATCACTGTGCGCAAGTGTTCGGCACGTGCAGCAAACATCAGCAATGTCTCGCACTCCAGATGCATCTGGTCGTGCAACAGGATTTCACGCAATTTTTCACCGATGGGCGTGCCACCAGGCTCGCGGGTTGATAACACCTCTAAACCGTGATTTTCAAGTGTATCGACCAGCCACTGGACATGGGTGCTTTTACCAGCACCATCCACGCCTTCAAGGGTTAGGAATTTTCCGCGGGAAAGGTTCAAGGCTTACGTCCCAATATATAAGTCGATACATTTTTATTGTGCTCAGGTAGCGTAGTCGAAAACGCACTGCTGCCATCGCCCCTGGACACAAAATACAGATAGGAGTGCTTTTCTGGCTGCAATGCTGCATTCAGTGCAGCGCGCCCAACACTCGCAATGGGGCTTGGTGGAAGCCCCAGTCGCGTATAAGTATTCCAGGGCGTGTCAGTCTGGAGATCCTGTTTTCGGATTTTGCCCGCATACACTTCCCCCATTCCGTAGATAACAGTCGGGTCTGTCTGGAGTGGCATGTTTAAACGTAGCCGGTTAATAAATACACCGGCAATGCGATTACGGTCTGTTGATTTGCCAGTCTCTTTTTCGATGATTGAGGCAAGTATCAACGCCTCATATGGCGTCTTGAGTGGCAAATCTGGCTGCCTGGATTCCCAGGCACGCGCAAGAACTCCTTGCTGGGCGTGTACGGCCCGCTGCAGGATTTCAAGATCCGTCGTCCCGATAGGAAAAATATACGTATCCGGAAACAATAATCCCTCAACGTAGCGAACGCTCGTAGCAGGCTGTTCTCCCAGAATATCAATTGCCGGCTCCCCCAGCCGCTGAATCAAGTCCGCATCACTGACACCAGAAAGTGTTTGCCTGACGTCCGGATGCTGGCTGAGCGCCGCACGAATCTGCCTGAGATTCCAGCCCTCGACAATTGTGAGCTGACGCTGCGTCATATCGCCTTGTGCCATGCGTTTAAGTACCAGCCACGCGCTATCGCCGCGTCGTACCTGATATCCGCCAGCCTTCAGTGTTTTATCCAGCTCTCCCAGTCGAGCCATCGCAACAAAGCCCTGGGTATTCACGGAGATTCCAGCCTGATTCAGCAGCTTTGAAATGCTTGCGGGGGTCGCGCCCGGTGGGACAAGAATATCAACTTTTTCAGTCGGCAGGGCAAGTGGCCGGTGCGCCCAATAATAGGCCGCACCAAACGCTGCCGCGGCCGCAAGCAGTAGAGGCAAGAAAACGAAAAGGAGGATTCTGGAGAAGGTGTTCATACCCGTACTATTTTAACAACGTATGGCGAGTAGACGGATCAAGCGCAAACAGATTACATAAGATCCCGAATTTCCACTTTCCCAAAGGGAAATTGACTGCGTCACCGTCCGGCATTGTTATGATTCAAGCATGACACAAACACTGAGCGCCCAATCCTTGAAAAACGATGCACCTCCCGGTGCCCTGCCCGTAGCGAGCCTGTACGAGTTGCCGGAGCTGTCCGTCCTGAACATCAGCGGAGCAGACGCGGTCACTTTTATCCAGGGACAGGTCACCAATGACATCGCGGGTGCAGATCTGGGCACATCGCGGTTGGCGGGATACTGTACGGCTCAGGGACGGCTGCTTGCTACCATGGTGATGGTACATATGCCTGTTGTCGCAAACGACCCACCGGCATTATCCGTATTAATCAGGCAAGATATCGCTGAATCTGTCGTCAAACGTCTGAAAATGTTCGTGATGCGCGCAAAAGTCAGTATCACAAGCTCACCCCTGAGCGTCTCAGGGGTGAGCACCACCCAAGAGGGGCTCGCGCAGTTAGAGTCCTTGCTTGGGCACCCACTTCCAACCACTGCCTGGCAGGCTCGGCATCACCCAACGGGAGTCTGGATTGCCGCAGCACAAAGTGCCGCACAACCTGCTCAGTTGCGTTGGTGGTGGCTGACGGATATATCCCATACATCCGTCAAGGAAGGGTTGAAAAACACTCTTGCATTGCGTCCCACGGCTGCCTGGCACGCGCAGGATATTGAGGCGGGTCTTCCCTGGGTGACAGCAGCCACTCAGGATCTGTTTATTCCCCAGACACTGAATCTGGATCTGATTGAGGGTGTGAGCTTTACAAAGGGTTGCTACCCTGGCCAGGAAATCGTCGCGCGCAGTCACTATCGTGGCACGGTCAAGCGGCGCATGGCGCTGGGGACGATTGCAGCTGAGCATAACCAGGCTCCGGCATCAGTCCTGCCGGGTGCGGATATATTTGATCGCTCACGTGAGGATCAACCCTGCGGACGCATTGTGAACGCTGCGACTGTAGAAAACACCACTTTTGTATTGTTTGAGGCAACTTTCGAAGCTGTCGATCACGATGCGCTGTGCGTAGCAAGCGTCACAGGCCCGCCACTCAGCACGCACCCCCTGCCTTACCCTACACGTCCCCAGTCTTAATTCAATTGCATGCCAGCGTCGCACTGGCATGCAAGGACGAACGTGTTTGCCTCAAAAGCGCATTATTTGTCAGCAGGTTTGATCATATTGACGATGCTGGAGAAATCCAGTTTGCCATTGCCCTGGGTACTGTGCAAGGCGTACATATTTCGCGCCAGCTCTCCAAGCGCGATCACGGAATGTGAACGCATGGCGGCCTCGGCTGCCAGCCCCAGATCCTTAAGCATGAGATCCACGCCAAAACCACCTGCATAGCCTTTTGCTGCCGGAACGTTATCCATGACGCCTGGCCAGGGATTGTAAAGTTCAGTGACCCAGTTGCGACCAGAGCTCCTGGATATGATGTCCGAGAGCACGCTAGGATCCAGTCCATTGGCTACGCCCAGTGCAAGCGCTTCGGCAGTTCCAGCCATGGTAATTCCGAGCAGCATATTGTTGGCAATTTTGGCGACCTGACCGGCACCAGCATCACCGGCATGAAAAATATTCTTTCCCATTTTTTCAAGATAAGGCCGTGCGCGCTCAAGCGCCTGAGCCTGACCGCCCACAATAAAAGTCAAGGTGCCAGCAATTGCACCACCCGTGCCACCCGACACGGGTGCATCGATCATGTGCAGGCCGATGCTCTCGGCAGCCTGGGCGACCTTGCGCGATGCGGACGCAGCAATTGTGCTGCAGTCAATAATCAGCGCGTTGGGAGGAATATGCTTAAGCAGTCCTGCTTCACCCAGATACAGTGACTCGACATGCTGGCTTGCAGGCAGCATGGAAATCACCACATCAACCCCTGCAACGGCTTGCTCGGCGGACGCTGCCTGTTGCGCACCATCTTTAACTAAAACGGCAATCGCTGAGGGCACCAGATCAAACACTTTGAGCATATGCCCCGCTTTAATAAGATTCTGGGCCATTGGGCCGCCCATATTACCCAGACCGATAAACCCGATCATGCTCATGCTGACTCTCCTAATTGATCAAGCGGATGTTCATTTGCAGGAAAAGGAAGTGTGAAAAACTTCTCTACCCACTCGGGCGTTGCCAGTTCAAGGGTTGCCGGATTCCATTTAGGCTGCTTGTCTTTATCGATCAGCAGGGCACGAATACCCTCTTCAAAGTCACCATGAATGGTGCAAATCAAACCTGCCGCCCATTCAATTCGATAGGCCTCTGCCAGCGAAACATGCTTTGTGCGTTGCAGCAACGTGAATGTCAGTCTTGCAGAACCTGGCGATCCAGCAGCAAGCGTTTTGGCAGCACGTGCAAGCCATGGGTCACTATCATCAGACAGCGCAAGAATATTTGAAACGATTTTTTCAAGACTGGAGCCATTGCATAAGCGCTGGATCCGGGCTTGATGGGTTTGCAAAGGACCAATGGCAGGAGCAGGTGGCACGCTGAGCTCATGCAGAATGCAGTTGAGATGGTCATCGTTCATCACTCGTTTAGCATGATTCAAGGCAGATCCATCGCCTGTCTGCGGCACGCGCTCCCAGGCCTGTGAGGTCAGGCCGCTGATCAGCGCATCCCAGGCCGTGCGCGGGACATGATAATCCGCCATACCCGCAAAAAGGGCATCTGAAGCACCGATCATGGCACCGGTCAGTCCCAGGAACAGCCCCGTTTTACCTGGCAGACGATTGAGCATCCATGTTCCGCCCACATCCGGAAACAAACCAATCGTGATTTCCGGCATCGCCAGTCTGGAGGTATCGGTCACAACACGGTGGCTTGCTCCCATCATCAACCCCATCCCTCCACCCATGACAATTCCGTCGCCCCAAACCATGATGGGTTTTGGAAAGGTATGAATCCGATAATCGAGTGCGTATTCTTCGGCAAAAAATGTCCCAGCATAGCTGTCAGCTTTTGCGACTTTTGCAGTGTTTGCTGTCATGCTCTGATGGAGCGTATGCAGATCACCCCCTGCACAAAACGCCTTATCCCCGGCGCCTCGCATGATGATCAGTGCCAGATCCGGATCCTGCGCCCAGATTTCCAGGCGCGTGGCCAACAGACGCGTCATTTCAAGCGACAGGCCATTGAGCGTCTTGGGAGTATTGAGGGTGGCAATGCCAACTCTGGTGCCATTCGAACAGTTGAATTCTTCAAACAATACGATATCACTGGAAACTTCGCTCATCTTACGTCCGCACCTTTTTCAAGTAATTGCCGGGCAATAATCACCCGCATAATTTCATTGGTTCCCTCGAGAATCTGATGCACGCGCGAGTCACGCACCAGTCTTTCGAGTGGATAATCTTTCAAGTAGCCGTAGCCACCATGCAACTGCTGTGCATCTAGGCAAACCTGAAAGCCCAGATCGGTCGCCAGGCGCTTGGCCATCGCGCAGTACGTCGAGGCATCGGGTGAGCCAGCATCAAGCTTGCAGGCGGCCAGACGGACCATCTGACGGGCAGCCACGGTATGTGTGGCCATGTCCGCGAATTTGAACTGCAAAGCCTGAAACCCAGCAAGAGGCTGATTGAATTGTTTGCGCTCATGCATGTAGACGCGTGCGGCATCGAGTGCACCTTGTGCAGCACCCACTGAGCAGGTAGCAATATTGATTCTGCCGCCATCCAGTCCACGCATGGCAATTTTGAAACCGTCACCCTCCTGACCCAGCAAATGATTTGCAGGTACTTGAACATTTTCAAACTTGATTCCGCGCGTGCTTTGGCTATTCCAGCCCATTTTGTTTTCTTTTCTGCCGTAAGTGATACCAGGTAACTTTGCATCTACGACAAACGCCGATACCCCACCAGGTCCGCCGGCACCTGTACGGGCCATCACAATCAGCACGTCTGTATCCCCACCGCCAGAAATAAATGCTTTCGCACCATTCAGAACGTAATGATCTCCCACCAGCTCTGCCCGTGTTGTCAGAGATGCGGCATCAGAACCCGAGCCAGGCTCAGTCAGACAATACGAGGCTAACTTTGAACCCTCTGCCATGTCCGGCCCCCACTGGCGGCGTACAGTGTCGGTCCCCCATTGGCCGACCATCCAGGTCGCCATGTTGTGAATCGTTAAAAAGGCTGTCGTTGAGGGATCAACTGCTGCCATCTCCTCAAAGACGAGTGTCGCATCCAGCCTGGGCAGACCCAGTCCACCGATGTCTTCGGCGGCATAGATCGAACAAAACCCCATCTGACCTGCGCGTTTGAAGGTTTCAATAGGGAAAATGCATTCTTCGTCCCAGCGCGCAGCGTGGGGAGCAAGCTCGCCCATTGCAAAATCTCGTGCAGCCTCTGCAAAGGCTTGCTGTTCCGGACTCAATTCCATATCCATGCGGGTCTCCTCTTGCCTGAATCTTATTGTTGGACATACCGGATACACAGGTAATGGAGAAATCTTACGCCTATGAAAATATCCACTATGTCTTGTCAGCGACAATTCTGGGATTGCCTGAAGCGGACTACTTAAAAGCTTAATCTATATCGTTCAAGCGTTATATGGTTGAATCGTTGATGGGGACCTTTTTCTTGATATGACGTATTTTTTGTCGGTGAATCGCCCGGCGTCTACGGGATTGCTTAGGATCAAAGCTCAGAGGACGATAAATCTCCAGCCGGTCTCCATCGTGTAATGTATAGCTCAAGGGCAACCTTTTGCCATACACACCGGTGACGAGTCTTTCTATCGGGAACTCAGGGTGCGTCTGTTGCCAGTCGCATGCCTCGAGCGCAAAGGCAATGGTTGCACCAGGAACGAGGCGCAGGTGCCTAGTCCAGAGCTGCTGCGGCGTAGCAAAGACCACCTCAATTGCAATCAGGGATGGCATCATTCGCCGTAACAACTCAGCGCACGCTGAGTAAATGAGTCAATGAAGCTTGTCGCAATACGATTGAAGATCGGACCAACCAGGGTTTCAAGTGTTCGGCTCGAAAACTCATACTGCAAGGTAAATACCACTTTGCATGCGTCATCTGACAAAGAGGTAAATAACCACTCCCCCTTCAGGACAGAGAAAGGCCCATCCACGAGTT
Source organism: Alcaligenaceae bacterium (assembly GCA_947379755.1). Lineage (GTDB taxonomy): Bacteria > Pseudomonadota > Gammaproteobacteria > Burkholderiales > Burkholderiaceae_B > Zwartia. The sequence goes on from CANCOC010000017.1 coordinate 35,668, forward strand.
CAAGATTTATTTTTTTGGGATAATCATGCTCATTACGGGTGGTGAAGGTTTGTTTCAAACCCGCCAGCGCAATCGTGATGGAAGCCTGCATGCCGTGTGCATCGCGGTGGCTGACAGTCGTACCACCGCACCAGGGCATGAATTCCGGGTATTTTTCGACATCAGCGACCAGGTCAAACATCTGGGCTGCGCTATGGGGAACAAGGACAGAACGCTCTACGGAATGCATCGCTCATCGCAAATGATTAGAATGGAGGGATTTTACCGGCACTTCGCCGGAAGTTTCAGGGCCTATGAGCATTATTGAAAACCGCAAGGCCTTTCACGACTACACAATCGAAGAACAGTTCGAAGCTGGACTGGTCTTGCAAGGGTGGGAAGTCAAGGCAATCCGTGCCGGACGCGCGCAGCTCAAAGAGAGCTATGTCGTGGTGCTGGATGGCGCCCTATGGCTACTTGGGATGCACATCAGCCCCTTGCATTCGACCTCTACGCACGTGCTGCCAGACTCCACGCGTACACGAAAACTCCTGTTGAATGCCGAAGAAATCCGCAAGTTGATTGGTAAAGTTGAACAGCGAGGCTTTGCCCTCGTTCCGATCAATCTGCACTATAAAAATGGTCGGATCAAATTGGATTTTGGACTGGGTCGTGGTAAAAAACTGCATGATAAACGCGATGCCTCCCAGGAAAAAGACTGGGCGCGTGAAAAAGAACGACTGATGAAGCACGACACCCGCACGCGGGATTGACGAAAAAAATCCGCATTCAATGCGGATTTTTTTATATCGAAAGGGCTTACGCCCCTTCGAGGCATCACTTCGCTGCGAGTTTTTGCCAGGTATCAACAACCGTGTCAGGATTTAAGGACATTGACAATATGCCCTCATCTCTCAACCACAAGGCAAAGTCAGCATGATCACTTGGCCCTTGACCGCAAATCCCGACATACTTGCCTGCCTTGAGGCAAGCCTGAATGGCTCGCTGCAACATGAATTTGACAGCATCATCTCGCTCGTCAAAGTCAGCAGCCAGTAATTCCATGCCCGAGTCACGATCCAGACCTAATGTCAGCTGTGTCATGTCGTTGGAGCCAATTGAAAAGCCATCAAAATGTTCGAGAAACTGCTCGGCCAGGATGGCATTGGATGGCACTTCACACATCATGATCAGGCGCAATCCGTTTTCACCGCGGACCAGCCCATTGTCTGCTAGCAGCTGCACCACACGTGCCGCCTGATTGACGGTACGCACGAATGGAACCATGATTTCGACGTTGGTCAGACCCATCTGATCACGTACACGCTTGAGGGCTTCGCATTCCATACGGAAACATTCTGCAAAATCGCTCGAAATATAACGTGACGCACCCCGAAAGCCCAACATCGGGTTTTCTTCTTCGGGCTCATAACGCGAGCCTCCCACCAGCTTGCGATATTCATTTGATTTAAAGTCGGACAAACGTACGATCACGGGCTTTGGATAAAACGCAGCACCAATTGTTGCAATACCGTCAGCAAGCTTTTCAACAAAGAAGGCACGTGGGCTGGCGTGCCCGCGCGCAGCAGACTCTACGGCGATCTTCAACTCGCTGTCGACGTTAGGATAATCCAGCACGGCTTTCGGATGAATGCCGATATTGTTATTGATAATGAACTCGAGACGAGCAAGTCCAACGCCTTGATTGGGAATCTGTGAAAAATCAAAAGCCAGCTGAGGATTACCGACGTTCATCATGATCTTGAGGCCGACTTCAGGCATGATGCCGCGACGGACTTCTTCGACTTCGGTTTCAATCAGACCGTCATAGATTCTGCCTTCGTCGCCCTCTGCGCAGGATACGGTCACTTGCTGACCTTCTTTGAGGACATCCGTGGCATCACCACAGCCGACCACGGCAGGAATACCCAATTCACGCGCAATAATTGCGGCGTGACAGGTGCGACCACCACGATTGGTCACAATCGCAGAGGCACGTTTCATGACGGGTTCCCAGTTCGGGTCGGTCATATCCGTGACAAGAACGTCACCAGGCTGGACTTTATCCATGTCGGAAATATCACCGACTACGCGTACAGGTCCCGAACCGATTTTTTGCCCAATCGCACGACCGGTAATGATGACATCACCTGTTGCCTTGAGTCGATAACGCAATTGCACGTCATTTTTGCCTTGCTGGGACTTGACGGTTTCAGGACGCGCCTGAAGGATATAAATCTTGCCATCTATCCCATCACGGCCCCACTCGATATCCATGGGACGCTGATAATGCTTTTCGATAATGACAGCATAGCGCGCGAGTTCGATGACTTCGTCATCTGTGAGGGAAAAACGATTACGCTCGGAAACAGGCACGTCAATCGTGCGCACAGCCAGGCCTTCGCGACGCTCTGGATCAAACTCCATCTTCAGGAGCTTCGAACCAATACGTCGGCTCACGATTGGATAAAAACCCATTTCAAGCGTAGGTTTAAATACGTAAAATTCGTCAGGATTGACCGCGCCCTGAACGACTGTCTCACCAAGACCGTAGGATGACGTAATAAACACGACATCCTCAAAACCGGACTCGGTATCGAGCGTGAACATCACGCCAGCACTGCCCTTGTCGGAACGCACCATGCGCTGAATACCAGCAGACAGGGCGACATCAGCATGGGCATAGCCCTTGTGTACGCGATATGAAATCGCGCGATCGTTATAAAGTGAGGCAAAGACATGACGAATTTTGTCAATCACGTCATCAAAACCCACTACGTTGAGGAAGGTTTCCTGCTGACCGGCGAACGAAGCATCCGGCAAGTCTTCTGCAGTGGCGGATGAGCGAACCGCAAACGAGCCCTTTCCATCAGCGTCAAGCTTCAGAAAAGCGGAATGGATATCGTCGTGCAACCGCTGAGGCAGTGGAGCCTCAACAATCCATTGACGAATCTGCGCACCCGCAATAGCGAGCTCGCGCACATCATCGGGGTCAAGCGTTTTTAAACGATCAATAATACGTGCGTCCAGGCCTGTCCCCGACAAAAAGTCGCGAAAGGCATCTGCTGTCGTGGCAAAGCCACCTGGTACACGCACGCCAGCATCTGCTAGCTGGCTGATCATTTCGCCTAAAGAGGCGTTCTTTCCTCCGACTGAGTCAACATCCGTCATACGGAGCTGCTCGAATGAAACGACATATGACATGAAAGTCACCTTTAACATAGATAAGAAAGCGAGTTTGGTCAGTGTATGCAGAGCAAACGCATCAAAAAAATGGCGCTTGCAAACAGGGCTGAGTGCCCGATACACACTGACCAAACTGGCCTGAACCGCTTTTGGGGTGACTCCCGAGGTATATTGCTGCAGTGCATTGTACTACTCGCAGCCTGTTTGAAAGGACAATTTTATGAGCGCACCCGCTATGGAACGAACCGTTTTTATCATTTCTGACGGTACCGGCATTACAGCTGAAACATTCAGTCATTCAGTTTTATCGCAATTTGAATCCGTCACTTTCAAGCAAGTGCGAGTGCCTTTCATCGACTCAGTAGATAAGGCCGATGGCGTGGTCCAGAGAATCAATCGCTGTGCTGCGGATCAGGGTGTGGCGCCAATCGTTTTTACAACGCTGGTCGATCAGGCAGTCCTTGCACGCGTCAGGCTGGCCCAGGCTTTGTTTCTGGACCTGTTTGGGGCATTTGTTGAGCCTCTTGAACAGAATCTTGGAATGAAATCCAGTCATTCAATTGGAAAATCTCATAAAGCAGTGAGTTCAACGCAGTATCGCAACCGAATAGAAGCGATCAACTTCAGCCTGTCTCACGACGATGGCCAGTTTATTTCCGGCCTCGCTCAGGCAGATGTGATTCTGATTGGCGTGTCGCGTTGCGGTAAAACGCCAACCAGCCTGTATCTGGCAATGCAGTATGGTGTCAAGGCGGCTAACTTTCCCTTGATTCCAGAGGATTTTGATCGGGGTGCGATGCCCTCGACGATCCTGCCGTTTAAAAACAAATTATTTGGACTGACCATTCAGCCAGAAAGACTGACTGAAGTCAGGCATGAAAGACGTCCTGACAGCGAATATGCCTCACTGAAGCAATGCAGGCATGAGGTGGCTGAGGCTGAGCGCCTGATGCGCCGGGAAGGCATCCCCATGCTATCCACAACCACAAAGTCCATTGAAGAAATCTCGACAACTGTGCTGCAGGAAGTCGGGCTGGACAAACACTCGGCCTATTAATCAAAAACAAGCGCGGGCGGACCCTGGTGCGTCCAGCCCAAGCTTCCCCGACAAGCGCACTATCTGGCATTAAGCCTTGTTCTGGCGCCGCTGTTCAAACAGGCAGATCGCAACAGCAGCTGTAACATTTAAAGATTCGATTGCACCAAGTTCATGTGAAATCCTGACCCTGACATCCGCGCGCTTGATCAGTGCTTTGTCAACGCCCTGACCTTCGTGACCAAAAACCCAGGCGCACTTTTCAGGAAGTTTTGTTTCAAACAGGTCTTGCGCATCATCAAGGGATGTCACGACCATGGGCATTTCAAGAGTATTGGCAATCGCCAGCAAATCTACCTGTTCATGAAGCTGCAATGCAAAGTGAGCCCCCTGCCCGCTCCTGAGAACTTTAGGTGACCAGAGTCCTGCTGTGCCTGTTGCCGCAAGCACACGGCCAATCCCTGCCGCTGCACAGGTGCGCAGGATCGCACCCACATTGCCCGGATCCTGAATCCGGTCAAGCATGACCACTGAGTCCTTCAGACGTAATGGAACGGTATTGACCTTGGGCTGTACGACAAACAATACACCTTGATCGGTGTCGACACTTGTCAGGCTGCGCAAGAGTGAGCCTGGCATCGAGATGCAAACTTCAACATTCAGTTTGTCAATCAGCTGTTTGAGCGCAGGCTCAGCGATTCGATCCAGATCGAAAATTGCATACTGGGGCTGCCCTTTGGCGGTCAGCCAGGATTCGCACAGATGGATGCCGTCAAGCAGGACGGGTTCGCTGCGACGCCCGGCTGAAGACTGCCACTTATAGAGTTGTTTAAATAAAGGGTTTGAGCGGGATTCAATCAGTTTCATCTGGTTTCCAGTAGTACGCGCACGGGTGCAAAACTGCGGCGGTGCACAGCGCAGGGGCCAAATTGTTTCAGCCTGGACATATGTAAAGCGGTACCGTAGCCCTTATGCTGATCAAAGGCATAATCGGGGTACAGGGCATGCAGGCGAAGTAAATCGTGATCTCGTGCCGTTTTGGCCAGGATAGATGCAGCGGAAATCGCCTGAACCAAAGCGTCACCCTTCACAACTGTCTGTACTCTACACGCAAGTCGTGGTGGCTGATTACCATCAACGAGCGCAAGCTCGGGCTGAATGTGTAAACCTTCGACTGCCCGCCTCATGGCAAGCAAGGTCGCCTGAAGAATATTGAGCTGGTCAATTTCTTCGACTGTGGCAATCGCGATCGACCACGAGAGTGCTTTTTCGCGAATTTCAAGAGCCAGTGCATCCCTGCGTAACTCTGTCAGTGCTTTGGAGTCTGCCAACCCCTTGATCGGTCTGGCAGGATCGAGAATCACCGCTGCAGCAAACACATCACCGGCAAGTGGTCCTCTGCCTGCCTCGTCGACACCCGCAACATGCTCGGCATCTCCAGAAAGACTGGCAAAGAGATCAGCTTGCTGGGCAGCCGTCATGGGGTCTGGACGGTTGCGTAATTTTTTAACGGTGCTCATCAAGCACCTGCAAAATCGCTTGCGCTGCACGCGCAGGCGTATTGCATTGGAGCGTTCGGTGCAAATCAGCAAACCTGGAGCGAATTTGTTCTGCGCGGGTATCGCCGGTCAGCAGCTCCCAGATTTCTTGCGCAAGGTTTTCCGGAGTTGCATCGTCTTGCAACAATTCAGGCACAACGAAGTCGTTGGACAGGACATTGGGCAATCCGACCCAGGGCAAATACGGTCTTTGCTGTCCAGACTTCCACGACATGATACGTCTCATCAAGGGTGACAAGACATATGAAATAACCATTGGCCTCTTGAACAAAGCCGCCTCCAGCGTCGCAGTGCCACTCGTGACCAGACTCACGTCACAAGCCTCAAGGACATCCCAGGCAATGGGTCTGTCAGATCCGTCAGTGGACGAAGCGAGGACACACCTTAAATTGGGTACGGGGTACATAGCAAGCAGTGCGTTGAACTCGGCCTGGCGCTGGGCGTTAACCATTGGTACGACGCAAACGAGTGCGGGATCGCGCTTTACCAGTTTCTGAGCTGCCTGCAAAAAACGCGGAGCCATCAGTTTGATTTCAGATGAACGGCTACCAGGCAAAATCGCAAGCACGCGACTATTGTGATCAATTCCTAACTTGACTCTCGCCCGAGCCTGATCAGGTTCAAGAGCAATCGCATCCGCCAGGGGATGACCTACATAGGTCACTGGTATTTTTTCCTTTTTGTAGATCGCTTCTTCAAAGGGAAATAGCACAAGCATGTGTGAAACAGCCTGACGAATAAAGTGAATGCGTTCGTAACGCCATGCCCAGATCGAGGGCCCCACAAAGTGGATCGTTGGGATACCTGCAGACTTCAGCCGGTGCTCGAGTCGCAGGTTAAAGTCGGGCGCATCCACTCCCAAAAAAATAGAGGGGGAATTAGACAGCCATTTATTCTTGACATCCTGGTAGGTGCGTATCAGTGTTGGCAGACGTTTGATGGCATCCACATAACCAAACACGGACAACGCGTGCATGGGATGCCAGATATTGACGCCCTGTGCAGCGAGCTGTGGACCGCCAATGCCTTCGGTCAATACCGATGGGTCCGCAAGCTTCAGACCGGCCAGCACGCGAGCAGCAATCAGATCCCCGGATGGTTCACCTGCAACGAGACCTAGCCGCCATGTCATGGTCGGATGATGCCTCGCGCACTGCTGTCTAGGAAAACAATCATGGGCTCAATGGCCGCCGCAATGCCTGGCTCGGCAAGCTGGCGTGCGCGCAACTCAGTCTTTGCATCCTCAAGCGTCAGTCCGCGTCGATAGATGATTTTATAGGCCTCACGAAGTGCTGAAATGGATTCAGCTGAAAACCCCCTTCTTTTAAGACCTTCAACATTAATACCTACCGGTACGCAGGGATTGCCTGCACTCATGATGTAAGGCGGCACATCCTTATGCACCGCACTCTGCCCACCAGTCATGCTGTGGGCGCCCACGCGACCGAACTGATGCACCGCAGCCAAGCCACCCACGATTGCCCAGTCGCCGATATGAACATGCCCGCCCATCTGCACGCCATTGGCCAGAATGACCTGATCACCGATCTGGCAGTCATGAGCAATATGAACATACGCCATGATCCAGTTATCAGAGCCAACGCGGGTGACGCCACCATCTTGCGTCGTACCGGTATTGATCGTCACGTACTCACGCACCATATTGCGATCACCCATCGTTAACTCAGTGGGTTCGCCTGCATATTTTTTGTCTTGCGGCATGCCTCCAACTGAACAAAAACGGTAGAACTGATTATGTGTACCGATGGTTGTACAACCATCAATGACGCAGTGGGATCCAACCTGGGTGTGAGCACCAATTTTTACATTTGGACCAATAATTGAGAACGCGCCAACAGAAACAGTAGGATGCAGTTCAGCAAGTGGGTCAACAAGTGCTGTGGAATGTATCAACGCAGCCATTTACTTTTCCATTGGGCGAATTGCGCACATCAACTTTGCCTGAGCGACATTTTCGCCATCGACAAAAGCATGTGCCTGATATTTACAGATTTTGCGGCTCAGACGTTCTGCCACGACTTCAATCATGAGTTGATCACCAGGAACAACTGGACGACGGAAACGCGCCTCATCAATTCCGACAAAATAGTAGAGAATTTCTTCATCTTTTGGTTTGAGGCCCGTATCATCCGCAAACGAAAAAATAGCCGCAGCCTGAGCCATTGCTTCGAGAATCAACACACCAGGCATCACTGGGTGGTGAGGGAAATGACCCGTAAAAAATGGCTCATTGATTGAGACATTCTTCAGTGCCTTGATGGATTTACCAGGAACCATTTCGATAACACGATCAATCAGCAACATCGGATAACGATGTGGCAGACTCTCAAGAATAGCTTTGATGTCTAATTGCATGGCGGGATCCTGTACTACAAGAGTGAAGTCTGATGTCCAGTAAGGTACTGGACGAAAAATTGTGTAATGCCTTATTCTTTTTCGAGCTTGCGCAAACGTTTGCGTAAAGTCGACAGCTGCTGAATAACCGCTGCATTGCGCTGCCAATCAGTATGCTCGGCAAACGGAAATACACCGGTATAGCGCCCTGGCTTGGAAACATTGGCAGTCACTGCCGTTCCACCAGATACATGCACGTCATCACCGATCGTAAGATGCCCCGAAATCATCGAGGCGCCACCGATCGTGCAGCGCGAACCAATTGTGGTTGAGCCTGCGACACCTACGCATGCTGCCATTGCTGTATGAGCGCCTATCCGGCAATTATGCCCAATCATGATTTGATTATCGAGTTTGACACCGTCTTCAAGGATTGTGTTTTCGAGCGCACCACGATCTACCGTCGTGTTTGCACCGATCTCCACGTCATTACCGATCAACAGGCTACCAAGCTGAGGAATTTTGCCCCAGGCACCCCGCGCCAGCGTTGGATCGGGCGCAAAACCAAAACCATCCGCACCCAATACAGCACCACTGTGAACAATGGCGCGTGCACCGATCTTGACACCATCATAAATAGTGACTCTTGGATGTAAAAGGCTTGATGCCCCAATTTCAACATCTGCACCAATGACACAACCAGCCGAGATCTGGCTCATGGCTTCAATTTTGCAACGTGGCCCAATCACAACGTGTGGACCGATCGTGACGCTCGGCGCAATTGTTGCTGTCGGATCAATTACCGCACTGGCGTGAATGGCGATCTCGCGCGCAGGCATGCGAGCCCAGTCAAACCACTGTGCAATCCGTGCATAGAGTAAATAAGGATGTTTACAGATGACGCGGGCAAAATGAACGGGCTCTGCCAATTGGGCAAGTTGGACTTCGATCTCGGGCAATACGATGACCGTAGATGCCTGTGTCAGCGCGAGCTGATCAAGGTACTTAGGGTGGACGATGAAGGAGATTTCGTTCGGACCGGCACTGGCCAGAGAACCCAGACCCGCAATACGGGGATTGGTCCACTGTCCGATGCCAGGAACAACTGACTGCACGAGGCCACCGGGGATGGCACGCAACAGCTCAGAAAGTGCAGGTGCCCGATCGGGATTGAGGAGAACGGGCATCTTTTTGCAGCAGAATTACTTGCCGAGCGACTGGATCACCTTGTCGGTGATATCAATGCGCGGATTCACTGTCACAGCATCCTGAATGATGACGTCATAGTTTTCTTGTTCAGCAATACGCTTGATCGCCACGTTGGCCTTCTCAACGATCGCAGCAAACTCTTCGTTACGGCGACGGTTGAAGTCTTCCTGGAATTCGCGGCGTTTACGCTGAAGCTCTGCATCCATGTTGGCAAGTTCGCGCTGACGCTTGTTGCGGTCTGACTCTGACAGGACAGGTGCATCTTTTTCGAATTTTTGTGCTGAACTGCGCAGATTGCCAGCCAGACGCTCTAAGTCATCATTGCGCTTTTTGAATTCAGCTTCAATTTTGGTTTGAGCCGCCTTAGCCGGGCTTGAGTCACGCAGAATCCGTTCGGTATTCACGAAACCCAGTTTGGTGCCCTGTGCCTGTGCCGTGCTAACACCGACCACTGAACACGCAATTGCTGCGGAAGCAAGCAACCAGGCCATACGCTTTGAAACAACAGAAGTACGAATTGAACGATGAAATACAGACATTATTAAAGTCTCTCGATAAACAAAATATTAGTAAGCTATTGTGCCATTAAATGACACTTAGAAACCGGTACCAATCTGGAACTGGAATACCTGAGTATTATCCGTTTCCTGTGCATTCAAAGGCTTGGCATAAGACAACTGCAGTGGTCCAAGAGGTGAAATCCAGGTTAGACCCACACCAGCAGAATAACGCATCTGACTCATATTAATCGCGGTATCGTTACCATACCCATCGGTACCGAAAACCTGACCGCCATCAGCGAAGACAAACCAGCGCAAGGTACGGTCTTGCTGTGTACCGGGGAAAGGCAGGTAAAACTGCACGTTACCCACGACGCGCTTGGAGCCGCCAAGGTAGGCTCCGGTAATCAGGTCTGTTGGGCCCAGTGAGTTGGTGGAATAACCACGAACGGTACCGATACCACCAGCATAGATGTTTTTAATGATTGGGTAAGGCAGATCGCTATAGCTCTTGCCGTAATCAAACATGGCATTAAAGGCCAGCGTGAAATCACGACCAACGGGCAGATAGAGTTGCTGCTGAGCCGACATCAAATAATACTTAAGTGACATTGTACCCATATCAGCCTTCAACCGCGTATAGGAACCTTTTGTGGGTACCAGAGCGCTATCTCGCAGATCCTTGGACCAACCCGTATTCAAAATCGCCGCAGTCGTGGTGTCACCATAGTTATTGACGTATTCACGATAGGCCAAGGGTGAGGAATCATAGAGCGAAATTGTGTTTTTCTCGAGCGAAACACCACCAAAAACACGGTCAAACTCTGTAATCGGCACACCAAAGTTCAGGCCGGCACCCACGGTTGTCACCTGGTACATACCTGGATTGTTGGAGTACGGCGTAATGGTGCGGTAATACAGCGATGTCGTACGGCTGATCCCGTCATTCGTAAAATAAGGATCAGTATGGGCGAGCACAGCAGTTCGGTTGTATTGGCTTGTGTTGACGTTCAGTGTCAGGTTGGTGCCACTACCAAACACGTTCTGTTCGGTAATACCGGCCGAGAGAATCACCCCGTCAACCTGTCCGTAACCAACACCCAAACTGACCATGCCAGTTGGTTTTTCAGTCACTGTCAGATTGACATCGACCTGATCAGGTGAATTCGGAACAGGCTCGGTTGCAAGCTTGACATCAGTAAAGTAGCCCAGGCGATCCAGACGATCACGGGACAATTTCAGTTTTCCTGCATCGTACCAGGCAGCCTCGGGTTGACGCAGGTCACGACGAATCACCTCATCACGTGTGCGGTGATTGCCGCCAATCTGAATCCGACGCACGTACACACGGCGACTTGGATCGACATAAAAAGTCACGTCCGCAGTCTGCTTTTCACGATCCAGTGCAGGGTTAGGATTGACGTTGGCGAATGCGTAACCCAGACCACCCAGGAAGTCAGTGATGGATTTCGCTGTGGCGTTTGTTTTTGCACCGTTGAACAACTCGCCAGCTTTGATCTGCACAAGCTGTTCGATTTCAGAATCAAGACCCAGCAATTCACCAGCAAGCTTGACACTTGTAACAGTGTAAGGCTTGCCTTCGTTGATCGTAATCGTGACGTACATCTCTTTACGATCTGGAGAAATCGTGACCTGAGGCGGCTCTGACTTGTACTCAAGGTAACCGCGATCAAGATAATAAGAACGTAGTTTTTCGATATCACGGTCGAGTTTTTCACGGGAGTATTTGTCTGCATCCGTGTACCAGGTCAACCAGCCTGATGTCGTCAGAGTAAAGAGACCGAGCAGATCGCTTTCAGAAAAAGCAGAATTGCCAACAATTTTGATTTCTTTGAT
>CANCOC010000018.1 GCA_947379755.1 Alcaligenaceae bacterium
GACTTCACAATTGCTTTGATCCTATTGCAGGATGGCATCGTCAACGGTGCGATCTATGCCTTGCTTGGTCTGGCCTTGGTGTTGGTGTTTGCAGTCACCCGCGTCATCTTTATTCCCCAGGGAGAGTTTGTGGCCTTTGGTGCACTGACGCTGGCGATGCTCATCGAAAACAAAACACCTGGCACCATGTGGCTGTTACCGCTGGCCGGCTCGGTTGTGTTTTTGATGGAGCTGCGCGAGACTTTTCGCACGCAAGACTGGAAAAAACTTGTCCGCACGTTCGCACTGTATGTCTTTATCCCGTTCGCACTGCTGTGGGTGATCCCTGGACTGGCAGCGGCACAGTTTCCGCTCTGGGTCGATGTGCTGTTGTCGATGGCCCTGGTGGTGCCGCTCGGGCCCATGCTGTATCGCATTGCTTACCAGCCGCTGGCCGAAGCCTCCGTGCTGGTCTTGCTGATTGTCTCGGTTGCCGTGCATTTCGCCCTGACAGGATTGGCGCTGGTTTTCTTTGGTGCCGAAGGCTGGCGCACACCTGCCTTTGTCTCAGGCACGGTTGATTTTGGTATGGGTCCCTGGTCTGCACAGAGTTTGTTTGTCGTGCTCACCAGCTTTGCAATGATTGTGGCGCTCTGGCTGTTCTTTGGCTATACGCTGTACGGTCGGGCATTGCGCGCGACCGCAGTCAATCGCCGTGGCGCAAGACTGGTTGGCATCAGCACCAGCATGTCTGGCAGTCTGACCTTTACACTGGCCGCCTTCATGGGGGCGCTGTCGGGCATGTTGATCGCCCCTGTTACAACGATTTACTACGACACAGGTTTCATTATTGGCCTCAAGGGTTTTGTCGCTGCAATTATTGGTGGCATGGCGAGCTATCCGGTTGCTGCGGCTGGAGCACTGATTGTGGGTCTGCTTGAAGCCTTCTCTTCGTTCTGGGCCAGTGCCTATAAAGAAGTTATTGTCTTTACCTTGATTATTCCGGTATTACTCTGGCGATCGCTCACCACGCACCACGTGGAAGAAGAGGACTGACCTGATGAAAAATAGAAATGTTCTGATTGGTCTGATTGTGATCCTGGTGGCGTTGCCCCTGATTCCTGTCACACCTGAATTCTGGATTACGCAGCTCAACTACATTGGTCTGTCGAGCCTGGTGGTGCTGGGACTGGTACTGCTGACAGGTGTGGGCGGACTGACCTCCTTTGGCCAGGCGGCCTTTGTTGGTATCGGTGCTTACACCACGGCCTGGTTCACCACCCAGTACGGTGGGTCGCCCTGGATCGCACTGGTGATCGGTCTGGTATTGACTGCAGCACTGGCTTTCTTTTTAGGCGCGATCACTTTGCGTCTGTCCGGTCACTACCTGCCTCTGGGTACCATCGCCTGGGGGTTGTCTCTGTATTACCTGTTTGGCAATATCGAATTTCTTGGCAAGCACGATGGGATTTCAGGAATTGAACCGCTGACTGTTTTTGGTATTTCGCTTGCGCCTGGCCGCAATATTTATATGCTGATCTGGCTGCTGGTGCTGTTGTCCGTCTGGGCGACCAGCAATTTGCTGAGCTCGCGTCCTGGACGCGCGATTCGCGCACTCAAGTCAGGTGCTGCGATGGCAGAGTCTTTCGGTGTCAACACGGCCGCCTACAAAATCATTATCTTTGTTTATGCCGCATTGCTTGCCTGCTTGTCGGGATGGTTGTATGCCCATATGCAGCGTGCGGTGAGTCCAAGCCCCTTTGGTTTAAACCATGGGATCGAATATTTGTTTATGGCTGTTGTCGGTGGCGCCGGACACGTCTGGGGCGCCATCCTTGGCTCGGTCCTGATCATTACACTACGTGATCAGATCCAGAATGTCTTGCCCAAGCTTTTGAATACAACAGCGAACTTTGAGCTGATCGTATTCGGTGTCTTGCTTGTCATCATGTTGCAGTATGCTCGCGATGGTTTGTGGCCAATTGTGAGTGGCTTGTGGGCGCGTCTGTTTGGTGCGACGCAGGCACGCAATCGCGCCCCGCCTCCTGAGGCTCCTGCGCTGCCCTTGCGTGCGCAGCCCCAGGCAGGTGACCCCGTGCTGGTGGTGGACGCGATTCGCAAGGAATTTGGCGGTCTGGTTGCGGTCAATGATATTAGCTTTACCGTGCGTGCCGGCGAGATTGTTGGTTTGATTGGACCCAATGGTGCGGGTAAAAGTACAACTTTCAATTTGATTTCCGGGGTGTTGCCTGCCACGCGTGGTGGAATCACCTTCATGGGTGCACGCACGGACAAACTGACTGCGCGCGAAATTGCCAAGCGTGGAATGGGCAGGACCTTTCAGCATGTACAGTTGCTAGGCAATATGTCCGTGATTGAAAATGTGGCGCTCGGCGCCCACTTGCGCACGCATGTCGGCGTGGTCCAGGGTGCGTTGCATCTGGATCGCGCGCGCGAGGCTCAGCTCTTGCATGAAGCCGCGGTGCAGCTCAAGCGCGTGGGACTGGGTGAATATTTGTATGAACAGGCCGGCAATCTGGCTCTGGGCCAGCAGCGCATTCTTGAAATCGCGCGTGCCTTGGCTGCCGATCCCATTCTACTGTTGCTTGATGAGCCTGCCGCCGGGTTGCGCTATAAGGAAAAACAAGACCTGGCAAAGGTGCTGAATCAATTGCGCGAAGGTGGCATGAGTATTTTGCTGGTTGAACACGATATGGATTTTGTGATGCGACTGACGAATCATCTGGTGGTCATGGATTTTGGGACCAAGCTTGCCGAAGGTATACCCGCCGATATTCAAAAAAATCCCGCCGTCCTTGAGGCCTATCTTGGCGGCATTGATGATGACCTGGATATTGATCCGCTCGCGCCTGCGCAGCAAGTGGTGACTGCACACGGAGCTTCGCGATGAGTCAGCGTTCAACTGTGCAAACACATCTTGCTGACGCATCGTCCGTCCTGCTCGAAGTCAATGGGTTGTCAGCACGCTACGGCAAAGTCAATGCTCTGTCAGAAACAAAACTGGTGGTGCCTGTTGGCAGTATCGTGACAGTCATCGGGGCCAATGGTGCGGGTAAGTCAACCATGCTTAATGCAATCATGGGCTCCTTGCCGCTTACAGGGCATGCCGGCGGACAGGTGCAGTATGTTGGTCAGGAAGTCAGCAACTGGTCGGTTGAACGGCGGGTGGCAGTTGGCATGTCGCTGGTGCCAGAAAAGCGCGAGCTGTTTTCAAGTATGTCGGTGAAAGACAACCTCATGCTGGGCGGCTTTCGCCGCTATCGCGCACGCGAAAAAAACTGGATGCAAACGCTTGACGAGGTCTATGCATTGTTTCCACGCCTCAAAGAGCGACAGCAGCAGCAGGCCGGCACCTTATCCGGTGGTGAGCGCCAGATGCTTGCGGTAGGACGCGCCCTGATGGCCAAACCCCAGTTGCTGATGCTTGATGAGCCCAGCCTGGGTCTGGCGCCTCGCATCGTCAGGGAGATCTTTCACATCATTGCACGCCTGCGCCAGACTGGTGTGTCGATTTTGCTTGTTGAGCAAAACGCACGTGCCGCGTTGCAGGTGGCTGATTATGGCTATGTGCTTGAAACAGGTGCCGTCGTACTTGAGGGGCCCGCCAGGGAGTTGGCTGTCAACCCTCGCGTGATTGAAAGCTATCTGGGGCTGGGCAAGCACGAGCAATAGATTGAGTCTGCATTTGGATCCAATCACGTCTGCCCAAGCGCCCGACCATGGCCATCCTGACCGATTTCATCGAGCAAATCAGGATGCCGCCGGATATTGTTGCGATTCCAGAGCATGACTGCCAGCATCAGTACCGCGACAGAGGCACCAAAGAGTATGACAATCGTATTGATTGGTATCTCGAGCCATAGCATCAGTGTGTAGAGCGTCACCATCAACAGGATATTCAGTTGCTCATTAAAATTCTGGACCGCAATGGAATGTCCGGCTGTTAACAACACATAGCCGCGATGCTGGAGCAGGGCATTCATGGGCACTACAAAAAACCCCGATAGCCCTCCGATTACAAGCAAAAGTGAATAAACGACCCAGGTGTCATGAATAAAGGGCATGGCGAGCACCACTAGTCCCATCATGACTCCAACCGGGAGTACACGCAAAGAAGCTGTGAGTGGAACTTTTGCAGCCAGAGCAGCGCCCATGATTGTCCCGATCGCGGCGACGCCCATCAGAATAGAGGCTTGGTCGAGACGGTAGCCGAGATGTTGGCGACCCCATTCGATCACGATCAGTTGCAGGGTGGCGCCCGCGCCCCAGAATAATGTTGTCACAGCGAGTGAGATCTGTCCCAGACGATCTGCCCACAGAATACGGACATAGCCCTTGAATGCCTGGATTAACTGGAATGGATTTTTGGATTGAACTGGATACGTAATATGCGTATCAGGAATCAATAGGTTCATGATCGAAGCCCCTGCATATAAAAACCCGATCATCAGAATCGCACCTTCTGCGGGGGTGTGAATCAAACCCCTGAGGAGATGAATCGACAACACCCAGTCTGACACGCCGGGTGCGATGAGGATGCCGCCAATGACGGAGCCCATGATGATTGAGCAGACGGTCATGCCCTCCATCCAGCTGTTACCGATCACGAGCAGGCGGGGCGGGAGCATTTCGGTCACGATTCCGTATTTGGCAGGTGAGTAAGCCGCAGCACCCATTCCGACAATTGCATAGGCGCCACACACCAGAGCGATTTGTCCTGCACTGGACAAGCCAAAAATACTGTAACAAAACATCAGCAGGCATCCCGCGACTTTGAGTGCGTTAGTCGCGAACATGACGCGTCCCTTGGGGTATGAGTCTGCAATGGCGCCGACAATGGGTGCCAGTAATACAAAGCCGGCAGCGACCCACCACTTGATCACGGGTGTCATCCATACTGGCCCGGACAGCTGCTGAATCAGCGCGATTGCAGCAATGAAGAGTGCGTTATCCGCGAGAGAAGAAAGAGTCTGTGCAATGATGACCAGATAAAAACCACGATTCAAGACAGGCCATCCCTTGATACCTGCGCATCCTGATTATCTGATCTGTGTGAGACAGATTTTCTTGCGGGAAAATGCATCAGTGGTTCGCCCATTTTGATGTGTTGTCCAGGAAATATCTGTTCAGCCAGCGTAAAGCCTTTTGGTGCAAACACCAGAATGGTTGAGCCATGCTCAAACCAGCCAAGCTCTTGTCCTTTGGTAAATTCGCTATGACAATTAAAAACGTTCTGGCCGCGCCATCCTGAATGAAACAATGTGTTGATTCCGTGTAATCGAATACTTGCCACCAGAATAGCGGCCACAGGAACCAGGGCAACAGGATAGTTTTCAGCACCGATTTGCATGGCCAGGAGTGCGCGCTCATTTTTGCAAAACAGTTTTTCAATCCGCTTGAGCGCGATTGGGTTCACGTTCCAAGTGTCTCCTGCAATGTAAGTAACTTTTTTCATGACCCCTTCATAAGGTGCGTGAAAACGGTGATACATGGCTGAGGTCAGGCGCAATGTCACATATTGACCATCTTGCCATTGGCTTGTGTCAGTTTCATGTCCAAAGAGGTCTGATAACGTATATGGAAATCCTTTGGCCTGGAATACTTGTCCATTCACGATGTGACCACAGGCGCCCACAATGGCATCGCACGGGCTGGTCATGAGTCTCTTGTCATGATCGACTGGTCTGGCGCCAGGTTGGAGTTCACGAATAAAACAGTCGTGCAAACTGTCAAATGTTTGTTTTTTGGCTTCAGACAAATCCAGCTGTGTAAATAATCTCCATGTGGCAATGGAGAGATCGCGTACCCATGGGTGTTTGATCCGGCTAAACCATCCCATGAAATGTGTCGCAGCCTGACGTGGAATACGGTTGGTCAGCAGGAAGTTGATATCTTCCTGTGCAAATATTTTTTGTATCGCCGCTCTGATGTTCATCATTCGGTCATCCAAGAGTCATAAAAAGGAGGTTGTAGAAGTTTTATTCACTGAGGCATGTATCCATGACTGACCACGTATTGAGATTGATTGCAGGTTTGATTGCCGTGTGTTTCCTGATCTGGCTTGCAAAAAGGATCACCCAGCGCTTGCAGCTTTCTCTGGCTAAAAATCCTTCGCTCGGTGGACATCTGCGGTGGGCCAAACGCATTGCAAGGTGGGTCCCCGGCTATGCCTATCCTCAGACATCCTGGTTCAGGGTGGATGGTGCGCCACAGGAGATTGCGCAAAGACGTAGTCTCGCGCTCAAAAAACTGGGTTCTGATTTGCGTGAGGGTTATAGCCTGACCTTGCGCACGACTGAGGCAAGTAAAGCGATGATTTCTGATATGCAATTTATCAGTCAGTATCGAGTGCCGTATCAGTTTCGTGATGTGTTGCAACAACACATACAGCTCGGTAGTTATATGGCCAGCAGTGACGGTGTCTGGCTCACGGACCTGGATGGGAATCGTTTGATTGATGTCACTGGCTCTTACGGCGTCAACTTGTTTGGCCTGGATTTCTACAAGGATTGCATTGAGCAAGGCAGTCATCTGGTCAAGGATCTGGGGCCGCTCCTTGGTTCTTATCATCCCTGTGTACTGGATAATATTCAGCGCCTGTGCGCGATTGCAAAAAAAGATGAAGTTTCTTTCCATATGTCTGGAACGGAAGCTGTCATGCAGGCCGTCAGGCTGGCGCGTTACCAGACGGGTCGCAATAAAATCGTCCGGTTTACAGGTGCCTATCATGGCTGGTGGGATGATGTGCAGCCCGGGCCTGGTAATCCGATGCCGCCTTCTAAAGATACATTGACGCTGCGTGAGATGCATGAGAATACGCTGCGCGTCTTGCGTAACCGTAAAGACATTGCCTGTGTGCTCGTCAACCCCCTCCAGGCGATGCACCCCAACCAGTCTGCGCCGAGCGACTCGACGACAGTCGATTGCAGCAGGCGTGCGCATTACGATCGTGTTGCCTATACGGCCTGGCTGCAGAGTTTGCGTAAAGTATGTACAGAAAAAGGCATTATCTTCATCATGGATGAAGTTTTCCTGGGCTTCAGGCTGGCACCAGGTGGCGCACAACAATATTTTGGAATCGATGCGGATCTGGTCACTTATGGCAAGACACTTGGTGGTGGCTTGCCAGTCGGTGTCTTGTGCGGGAAAGCCGAGTTCATGACACGCTCGCGCAAAGATCGTCCAGCGGATATTTGCTTTGCCCGCGGGACCTTCAATGCGCATCCTTATGTGATGGGGGCAATGAATTGCTTTTTGCACCGGATCGACACCCCTGCGGTCCAGCAGCAGTATGCAACACTTGAGGCAACCTGGGACGGACGTCAGCAACGTACCAATGAACAGTTCAAACAAGCTGGACTGCCCTTGCGCGTAGCAGGGATGTCGACAGTCTGGACGCTTTTGTTTGACGTGCCTAGCCGCTATAACTGGATGCTTCAGTTTTATATGCGGCGTGAAGGAATTGCCCTGAGCTGGGTCGGCACGGGTCGAATGATTTTCAGTTTGAATTTTGAAGAGACAGATTTTGAGGTGTTCTTACAGAGCGTGATGCGTGCAGCCCGACAGATGTTCGCCGATGGATGGTGGTGGACACCTGTGGGCCAAACGAATAAACAAATCAAACGCAAAATTTTGATTGAGATGCTAAAGGCGCGATTAAAGTCCTGAATGCGATTGAACGTGCTGCATGGGATCAATCAGTTCGCCTTTCATGAGATAGAGAGGCGAACGGTAATACAGCAGGACATCATGAAAAGGGTCTGTCAGTATCTTGATGACCCAGGAAACCGCACTTTTCAGATCATCTCTGAAACACACCTGAATCGCCCTGAACAACAAGCCTGCGACACCCAGAAGCAGCCAGGTCATGCCGACTATGTCAATAAATGTACTTTCGTAAGCCTCAGGTACCGCCCACGTCAGGTATTGGGGGGCGAAGTATGCAATGACTGGTATTGCAGCCCAAATCGACAGCAGAACAATTTTTCTGTGCAGGTTATAGCCAACTTTTATGATTTCCTTGTGTGCATGCGTTGCCTGGTTGACATGGTCATATCCTTTTGGCTCAAAGAAAAAATGACCCGCCTGTCTGGTTGTCATGGATACGAGCCATGCGAGCAGGGCAGCCAGCACAGGGTTCACAAAAAGAAGGACATATGAAGCCAGAAAGGAAATGGCACTGACCAGATGCAAGCTTTGGTTGATGCGGCTGTGATGGTAATAGCGATGATCGTCCCAGCGCTGCACACGAAGCGTCTCAAACAATTCTTTCATAACGATCCTTTATGTTTATATTGAAACCAACTTGTCAAAATGTGTTGATCAATACTTTGAATTATTTCAGAAGCGTGATGCAGAACAATGAATTTTTAGTGACACTTATGTTGCTGTTTTTTTTCAAGCAACAACATTAGGAAAAAAATATTGTGAATTGTGATTGATCTCATGACATTGTCATTGAATCGTTACATTGCCTGATTACAGTTTAAGTATCCAATCAAAATGAGCTCTGATGTCTGACTTCGCTCCCATCCAGATTGACCGCTTCTATCCCGAAAAACCAAGTTTGCGGATTGCCTTGGTGACGGAGACATATCCGCCTGATATCAATGGTGTTGCACATACGGTTTCAAAAATCGTCGATGGGCTGAGGGAGCGTGGCCATGATCTGATGCTGGTAAGGCCCAAGCATCATCTTGATCCTTCACCTTGCGCAGATTCAAATTTTCGTGAATTCTTGGTCAGGGGCGCTCCGATTCCCATGTACAAGCAGTTGCGCATGGGTCTGCCCGCCCAGGGAGCGCTGCAAAAACTTTGGCTCAAGCAGCGTCCTGATCTTGTACACATCGCGACCGAGGGACCCCTCGGCTGGTCCGCTGCCCGGGCAGCCCGCAAACTCAAAATACCGACAAGTTCAGATTTTCGAACTAACTTTCATGCCTATAGTCAGTTTTATGGTTTTGGCTGGCTCAAGGGCGCAATCGTCGCCTACATGCGCAAGTTTCATAACGCGACGCATTGCACGATGGTTCCCACCCAAGGCTTGATGCTCGAACTATCCAGGATTGGTTTTGACAAACTGATGGTCGTGCCACGTGGTGTTGATACTGAACATTTTTCGCCACTCTATCGCTCTGAGTTGCTACGTCAATCGTGGGGGGCGGGCCCTGGTACACATGTGCTGTTATCTGTCGGTCGCCTGGCGGTAGAAAAGAATCTGGATGTTGTGATTCGCTGCTATCAGAGTTTGCGTGCACAGAATCTGCCCGTAGCACTCGTCATCGTAGGGGATGGACCACTGAGGCAGGCCCTGGAAAAGTCATGTCCGGATGCCATTTTCGTTGGTCAGAAAACGGGTCGGGAACTTGCCGAACATTATGCAAGCGCAGATCTGTTTATTTTTCCCAGTCTGACAGAGACATTCGGTAATGTCACGATCGAAGCGATGGCAAGTGGTCTGGCTGTCATCGCATATGATCATGCCGCAGCCGGTCAGTTGATCAAGCACGGTCAAAATGGGATGCTGATTGCAGTCAAGCAGGAGCATGATTTGAGTGCTGCTGCTGCTCAGGTCATCCAGAATAAAGAGCTGGCCACAGAAATTCGAATTCAGGCCCGCCAGACAGCTGTCGATCACGACTGGAGTTCAGTCGTGAGCCGGACAGAAGGCATTTTCAGGTCACTCATTGGACAGCAGGCAGAAAACAAACTAAATGTTCACGTTCTGACCGCCCGAAGCGACACTGTATAAGATTTCAATGAAGTGTTCGATGGGGGGCGTCCATGCACCAGGTGTCTTGGCGCAGTCATCGTAGCGTCTTAATCTGGCAGACTCTTGCGCAAAACGGCGGCTTTCAAACTCTTCTGCCTGTTCATCTGAATAAATACCTCCCTGTAGTTCCAGACTTTTCTTGGATGCGTCAGAGAGTGTTGACCAGTAACGCTTATCTACTGCACAAAGATAGCGTTTGGCATCAACATGCAGTTTGATGGGGTCAAGAACCGCATCTGGCAGCACAGTGCGCAAAAAAGGCAGTGCAATGTACTGATGCAGATCATCACCATTTGGGGCGGGTGTCAGTAATAGATCGGAACGCTTTCCTGCAGACAGCAAGTGACCGATATCGTGCAAAAAAGCGGCAGTGATTGTGTGCGCAGTCTCTTGGGCCTGTTCAGCGAGGTAGGCACATTGCAACGCATGTTCGAGTTGGGATACAGCTTCGCCGCCGTACTGATTACTCCCCTGGGTGTGGAGGAGTTCAGTGATGTCATTTAATGTTAAAGCCATGATTCAAAACCTTAGATAAGTGCTTTACGGATACGGGAAGAAATCAGATCAATTGCAGAAACAGTCAGGATAATGATCAGAATGACTGCTGCAGTCTGTGCATACTGAAAGCCACGCATGATGTCCCACAGCACCACACCGATACCGCCTGCTCCAACCATCCCGACGACTGTGGCTGAACGGACGTTGGACTCAAAGCGGTACAACATAAAAGAGACCCAGAGCGGGATGACCTGAGGGATCACGCCATAGACGATTTCGTGCAGGGCGCCAGCGCCAGTAGAACGAATGCCCTCAACAGGTTCGGGATGAATCGCCTCGACCGCCTCAGAAAATAGTTTGGCCAGAATGCCCGTTGTATGCACCCAGAGTGCCAGCACTCCTGCAAAGGGTCCGAGACCCACGGCGACAACAAACAGCATGGCAAAGACCATCTCATTGATTGCACGACAGGCATCCATAAACCTGCGCATGGGCTGGTTGATCCAGACAGGCGCGATATTGGATGAGGCTAGCAGCGAAAGCGGAATGGCTGTTACCACGGCCAGGGCTGTTCCCCACAGTGCGATTTGGACCGTGACCAGCATTTCATCAAGATAAATGCGCCAGTCACGGAAATCAGGGGGGAAAAAATCTCGGGCATATTGCGCCATATTGCCCGAGTCACGTATCAAATCCAGCGGCCTGATTTCAGCGCCGTTCCAGGATGCGGCCAATAACAGGATCAGAATGATCCAGGTCAACTGCCTTCTCCAGTTGCGTTGTATAGCAGGTGAGAAGGGTGCGATGGTTTGAGCAGTTGACATCTTGGCTTAGTTCTTCAGAGCACTAAGTTTTTGATCGATTTCAGCAAGCTTGGCCTTTTTGTCAGCATCGCTGATGACCGTATCTGACTCAAGCTTGATCTTCTGGCTGAATAAGTCGAGTTCACGAATTGGAATCAGTTGCGCATTGCTCGACTCTTTGAAACCCTTCAGATTGCCCATGTTTTTCAAAACGGCTTGTTCTGCAGGATCGGTGGTTCCATAATTAGCAAAAAAAGCTTTGATTTTTGCTTTGGTGGCCTCAGGCAGATCTTTACGCATCACAATTGGATCCAGAGGGATCAGTGGCGAGGTCCAGATAATTTTAATTTCTTTAAATTTTTCGGGCGCATTCTTCGCGACGAGATCCAGATTCTCACTGTTATTGGTAGCGACATCGACTTGCTTGTTCGCAACGGCTAAGGCATTGGTCTCATGGTTTGCGCCACGGACAACTTTAAAAAATGTTTTTGGATCTATTTTGTTCTGTGCAAAGACATAGTAGCCAGGAACCAGAAAGCCTGATGTCGAATTCGGATCGCCATTGCCAAAGCTCAGATTCTTGCCTTGCTTGAGCATGTCGGCCAGTGAGTTCAGCGGACTCGCAACGTTCACAATCAGATGCGATTTATAACCAAGTGAACCATCAGCGTTGACCTTCTGGGCAAACACCTCGCCATTGGAACGGTCGACGGCTTCCATAGCGGACTTGTTACCAAACCAGGCCAGCTGAATTTTATTAAAGCGCATGGCTTCGATAATGCCTGCGTAGTCAGAGGCAAAAAAGGCTTTTACAGTCAGCCCAGTCTGTTTCTGCATGTCGTCCAGAACCGGTTGCCATTGCGATTTAAGGTTCTGCGATGACTCTGTTGAAATCAGACCAAAATTAATGTCTTCGGCTAATGCGCTCTGTACAGTCACCGAAAGTGACAAGGCAAGTGCGGCATGTGAAATAATTTTTTTAAGCATAGTAGTCATCAATTTAAAAAGGTTAATAATCATGCAACCTGAACGAGGTGCGGCACTTTTCTTTCATGTACAACTGAGTGTGATCGTGATGGGGCAGATATGAATGAGGTCGGTGTCAGTAGTTCCTCGACATGAACTCCATACAGTTCTCGTAGCAATGTGGGATTCAGGCTCGATGACAATCCATCAAATACAACCTGTCCCTGATGCAAGGCAATGACACGTGGGCAATACCGTATGGCGATGTCAACCTGATGCAGTGAAACGATGATGGTGGTGCGATCTTCACGGTTGATTTTTGCCAGAATATCCATAACATTGCGTGAAGACTCTGGATCAAGCGACGCAATTGGTTCATCTGCAAGAATCAGATCTGCGCCTTGAACCAGCGTGCGTGCAATGGCTGCCCGCTGCTGCTGTCCACCGGAGAGCGTTGAAGCGCGTTGAGCATGGCAGTCGGCAATCCCGACACGCGCCAGCGCCTCGTAGGCTGTTGCGCGTTCGCTGGAATTAAAACGGCCGAGCAATCCCCTCCAGAGCGCCACACGATGCAGGAGTCCCACCAGCACATTGGTCAGCACAGGAAGGCGATCAACCAGGTTGAATTGCTGGAAAATGAATCCGACACGCGTACGAATATCACGAATGTCTTTTGATACATTGCCATGCTGTTGTGCACAGCGACCATTTATCATGATCAGCGAACCAGGCTGTTTGTCTGCTTCGACCAGTCCAGCAATATGGCGCAGCAGTGTTGATTTCCCCGATCCCGAGGCACCAATCAATGCAATCATCTCGCCGTGCTTAACCGAGATATTGATATTGTTGAGTGCTTGCTTGCCCGGACTGAAATGCTTGTTTAGTTGTTCGATTAAGAGCGCGGTGCCCATGGCGAACCTCACAGAATGAGTAAGCCCACAGTATGCAGATCAGTTGTGACGCGGCGTTGACAGAACCAAGACAGTTTTATTTCAGAAAGCGTCAAATGATTTGTTGCCCTTCGCGCCATACGGACCTGACTATTGCATGCGATGCCTGATCACCGAGTTGGACCATGCGTACCCGCACCAAGTCTGCGCGATAGCCCGTTTGAATCATGCCCCTGTCCATCAATCCTATTGCCTGCGCTGGCTTGCAGGTGACAAGTGCCACCGCCTGTGGAAGTGAGAGGATGTCATCCTGAACGAGCCGATTGACGGCACTGAGCAGACTGCCGGGGACATAGTCAGACGAAATAATATCCAGTAGTCCCGCGCGACCGAGTTCTGCCGCTGCAATATTGCCTGAATGTGAGCCGCCTCTGACAACATTGGGCCCTCCCATGACATTGAGCAGACCATTGGTGTGCGCGGCTTTGGCCGCCGCCATTGTGGTCGGGAACTCAGAAATGCAGGCGCCTTCAGAATGTGCCTGCTGAACGTGGGCAATTGTTGTGTCGTCATGACTGGCAAGATGGATACCATTTGCACGGCAAAACGCTACAAAATATTTTCGGTTTGGTTCACTGTATTGTTCTTGTAAGTTTGCAGCATTCTGTACTTTGTCTTCAAACTTCTCATGGCTCCAGCCTTTTTTGCCTGTGAAATATATACGGGCCTGATTGATGTCTTCCCACTGTCTCTGTCCTGGGGTATGGTCCATCAGTGATATCAGTTTAAGTCTGTGGTGGTTAATAAATGGTTCGAACAGTTCAACTGTATTTGGGGCAGGTAATTCGCAGCGTACATGGAGATAGTGATCCGCTTTGAGTAATTGCTGATCAGAGCATACGGTCAGGGCCGACAGCACCTTTGTCCATGTACTGCCACGTACGCTGTCCGTGTCGGCCTCGCCCACGCCTAAAGCATCAAAAACAGTTGTAATGCCCGCGGCTGCAATTTCAGCATCGTGGGCAATCAAGGCTGGAATTTCTGCCCACTGTACTTTTGGTCGCGGCATCAAGTGGCGTTCAAAATTATCAGTATGAATTTCAACCATGCCTGGCATTAAATAATCACCCTCGACATCGATGGCATTTGAGACACTGGAGTTGCCGGCATGAATCGAGCTGATCCGTCCATCTACAACAGATACTGTGCCGAGAATGATCTCGTCATTTAAGATGATTCTGGCATTTTTATAGACAAGCTGATTCATACGGATTTCCTGAATGTGCTGACATCGATCCTGCGGGTTGCGACACTGTCACCTACATGCTGATCGTGAAAAATGCCAATCGCTGCGGCACCCGCATGTACGGCTTCCTGAATCATCTCGATGACTGTTTCAGTGTTGGCAGGATCGAGCGAAGCAGTGGGTTCGTCCAGCAGTAAAAGGGTCCTGGGTTTGATCATGCTGCGTGCGATATTGATGCGTTGCTGTTCGCCGCCCGAAAAAGTCGCGGGAGGCAGGCTCCACAGCCTTTCTGGGATCCTGAGTCGCGTGAGCCAGTATCCGGCTTGTTCGCGTGCATGGGCCAGGGCGTGCGCATTGCTTGCCTGATGATGCAAGAGCGGCTCAGCAACAACATCCAGAGCGCTCACACGCGGAATGACCCTCAGAAACTGACTCACATACCCGATCGAAGTGTGTCTCAGATGGATCAATTCACGCGATGATGCCTGTGTCAGATCGATCTGCGCCAGGTGAGGCCGGCGAAAGTAAATGTTTCCTTCTGTTGCACGGTAGTTGGCATAGATGAGCTTCAACAAGGTGCTTTTTCCCATGCCGGACGGACCGTCCAGCACGACGCACTCACCCGCATTGACGACGAAGTTGACGTCGTTCAACACCGGTAGTTCGACGCCATTCTGATTGTGTAAAACAAATCGTTTAGTAATCCCGCGCAATTCAAGTAGAGGCTGATTCATGCTTGCAAGACCGAGGAGACCAGCAGTTGAGTGTATGGATGCTGTGGATCATCAAGCACTTGATCGGTCAGGCCCTCTTCTACAATATGGCCGTTTTGCATCACAATCATCCTGTGTGCGATCAGCCGCGCAACGGCAAGATCATGCGTTACGATCAGCGCGGCGAGATCCATTGTTTGTGTCAGTTGGCGAAGCAGATCCAGCAGCTTTGCCTGCACAGACACGTCAAGTCCCGATGTGGGCTCATCCATGAATATCAGTCTGGGCTGGGTCACAAGATTTCTGGCGATTTGCAGTCGCTGTCTCATTCCACCCGAAAAGTTTTGCGGCGTATCATCAATGCGTGAAGGGTCAATTTCGACGCGTACCAACCAGTCCGATGCGATTGCCCTGAGCCGGCCATAGTTTCTTTCACCCAGTGCCATCAGGCGCTCGCCGACATTTGCACCTGCAGAAACATCCATGCGCAGTCCATCTGCCGCATGTTGATGTACAAATCCCCAGTCTGTCCGAGCGAGAAGCCTTTGCTGGGCAACGCTCAGTGAGTAGATATCAATCATCTCGGCTTGACGCGACTGGAATTTAACCGAGCCGGAATCTGGTAGCTGTCTGGCGGCAATCGCATTCAAAAGCGTTGTTTTGCCGGATCCGGACTCACCTACGATGGCGAGCACTTCTCCTGGCCATAACTCAAAATTTGCCTGGTGCAGTGCGACGCGCTGACCATAGCGTTTGGATATATCGTTGACTTGCAGCAGTGGCTGTAGGATTGTCGAGTTCATGCTTGGACCACACCATTGATCTGTGTATTCTGATCCTGACGTGTCTGACAGTAGTCCGAGTCCGAGCACACATGAATGCGGGTCCCCTGATTATCTGTAATGACCTCGTCCAGAAAGCTGTCAGTCGCCTGGCAGAGTTCACAGGCAGCCTCCCATTTTTGAATTTCAAAGGGGTGGTCTTCAAAACCAAGGCTGTGAACTGAAGTAAAGGGTGGGACGGCATATATCCTTTTTTCCCTTCCGGCTCCAAAGAGCTGCAAGGCTGGATTCATATGCATTTTAGGATTGTCGAATTTTGGAATGGGTGAGGGTGACATGATGTATCGCTGATTGACCAGTACCGGGTAGTCATAGGTCGTGGCGATATGGCCGTACCGTGCAATATCCTCATACAGTTTGACGTGCATGATGCCGTATTCGGCAAGCCCGTGCAGTGTGCGTGTTTCACTTTCGCGCGGCTCAAGCCATTGCATCGGTTCGGGCACAGGAACCTGATAAATCAGGATCTGATCCGCTGACAGGGGATGCTCAGGTATCCTGTGCCGAGTCTGGATCAGTGTGGCCTCATGCGTACGGGTCGTGATGGCAACGTTCGTGGTGCGTTGAAAGAATCGTCGAATATTGACAGCATTGACTGTGTCATCAGATCCCTGATCGATGACTTTGAGTACATCATCGGGACCAATCACTGAGGCGGTCACCTGAATGCCCCCGGTCCCCCATCCATAGGGCAAGGGCATTTCTCTGGAGCCAAAAGGTACTTGATAACCCGGGATTGCTACTGCCTTGAGAATGGCGCGACGGATCATGCGTTTTGTCCGTTCATCCAGATAGGCAAAGTTAAAGTTTTCACCAACGAAACTGTCTTCACCTGATTCATGCGATGGCTGGGAGGAGGTTTGGTCTGTCATCTTATTCACTCTCAGGCTTTGCGTGATTGTCAGATTCAGCGTGTGCGCGCATTTTTCTGACGAGTTCGAGTTCGGACTGGAAGTCAACGTAATGTGGCAATTTCAAATGCTGAACAAAACCAGAAGCTTCAAGGCTATCGCTGTGGGACAGGACAAACTCAGGCATTTGGGCAGGAGCCTCAATAGGTTCGCCTAATTCCGCTGCCCGAAGTGAGCGATCCACCAGACTCATGGCCATCGCTTTGCGTTCGCTATGACCAAACGCAATCCCGTAACCACGCGTGAATTGGGGAGGTTCAGTCTTGCTTCCTGCAAACTGATTGACCATTTCGCACTCTGTCATTTCGATATCCCCGATCGATATGACAAAACCGAGTTCTTCAGGCGCCAGTTCAAGCGCAACGGTGCCCATGCGTATTTCTCCAACGAAGGGGTGACTATGTGAGTACCCTCTCTGTGTTGAATATGCCATTGCCAGCAAGAACCCCTCGTCTCCCCGTGCCAGATTTTGCAGGCGTGTGGCACGATCAGCGGGGAATCGTAGTGGCTGTCGGGTTAAATCTTTAGGAGTGGGGTCAGCCGTTGGGATCTCCTCCCTTTCAATCAGATTTTCCAGATTGAGCAAATCAATTACCTTGCAGTTTTTCTCTTTCTGCTCCCCGTTGCTCTGTTGACAATTTGATAGTGGCGATTGCAAATCCGCATGCAATGGTTGCTCACCAGCATTGACCAGAAGAGTGAAATCCAGAAGTCTTTGGGTATAGTCGTACGTGGGGCCAAGCACCTGTCCGCCCGGCATATCTTTAAAAGTCGCTGAAATCCTTCGGTCTAGCTGCATATCTGCAGTGTGGATCGGCCGGGTAGAACCCAATCGGGGTAGTGTCGCCCGATAGGCGCGCAACAGAAAAATTGCTTCAATGAGATCGCCACTGGATTGTTTGATTGCTAGTGCAGCCAGTTCCCTGTCATAGACTGAACCCTCTGTCATGACACGGTCAACTGCAAGTTTCATTTGCTGAGTGATCTGCGCGATGGAAAGCTCGGGTGTATCCGGATTGCCGCGACGCTGTGTTTCAAGCAGACGGTAACTATTGAGGATGGCGTGTTCACCACCTTTGACGGCAACATACATAATTAGGCTCTTTGATCCTGTTCATACTTAGTTATTTCGATGTCTGTGGTGCGCGGAAGTCCAACCAGATGGCTGGAATCCGTCATAAAAATATCAACACCTTTTGGAAACTGAGAATGATTCAGCTTCCATTGCGCAATCAAGTCTGCGATTTGCCTGGCTGAGAGAGACTCGATGTGCAGCTGTTGACTGTGCTCGATGCCTGGGCCACGCAACGTGAGGGCGGTTTGAGTGCCAGTCTCAGTATTCAAACCGGATACATCCAGGATGATGGTTGTCGACTGATCCGGATATTCATCTGTACCCGGATCAAAATCTTGCAGTGCCGGGAGTTCTGAGAGGTGCGCGACCCATGCAAAATCAGCATCTCCAGGGTTTTGAACAATCGAACAGTTTGAATGAAACACAATCCAGTTTGCTGCTGCACTGTGCGAAAGGGACGGTGAGAGCCACAGACGGCTATCTGCATCAAGAAGTGCGAGTAGCAATACTGCTGACCCGGGATTGGCATGCTCAGGTATTGCACAGTCGAGTGCGAGGGGAACGATCAATCCTGGATGCGATAAGGCATGGAGTGCCTGA
Organism: Alcaligenaceae bacterium; assembly: GCA_947379755.1. Classification (GTDB taxonomy): domain Bacteria; phylum Pseudomonadota; class Gammaproteobacteria; order Burkholderiales; family Burkholderiaceae_B; genus Zwartia. The sequence goes on from CANCOC010000018.1 coordinate 18,317, forward strand.
CGAAAGACTGCCTGACTATCACGTGCGACGTCGGTAAATCCTGCGACAACCTGTGAGAGGTCTAGTTTATTCATTCCGCATGCTCCGAATCGTGATCCTGCAGTGTTTCTCTTGCAACGGTAAAGAATTCAACCTTGCTCGAGTCTGCCTGTACCTGACGATTTATCTTGACCTGCTCCAGGTGTTGTCGAAGCGGGGCTAAAAGTGTTTGCTCAAGCTGTTTGTTCCCGGGTGACAGAAGGAGCGCATCGGCCAGAGCCGCGAGGTAGGCATGCTGGTGCGAGCGTCCCAGAACGTAAGCAACTCCCACTGGTGCAGATGCTGGAGCATCAGCAAGTCTGAGCGCGCAGCGAGTCACGGTGACTTCGCCGATGTTAAAACGTGTGCCAGTCCCGCCTGTGCGACCTTCTATCATCATGAGCCCGGTTTCCGGACGTCGCAGCCATTGAGGTGCTGCAGAGGCGTGGGTTGTCAGTGCTTGCTCAAGCATCTCGAGGGGCGCTCGCGCAAGCAGAGCCATCCATGCGGATCGTTGTAAGTCAGTAGGTATGATTGATTTGTCAGAGGATTGCAACATTGGCCTGATATTGTGCAGAGCAGAGTGGTGGTGTCGGACTCCAACACCAATAAGGCATTCATCATAAATTTTTACTGTGTAGCTTTCGTGACAAGCAGAAAGCATTTTGATGACACATTTAAAGCAGTTTGATGACAGGTCACAATCATGGATGAAGGCTTTTGATACAGATGAATCATGCATACCGTTATGCGATATATTTTGCACCCCGTCCAGACTCTCCTTTCTGGGACGCGGGGAGTCAATGGCTCGGACGTTGTGTGGCGAGCCAGCTTGAGGTGGCACAGCCCGACATCCCGGGCTTGAGCCGTCAGGCTTTTTTTCAGCTCACTGCCGCTCCCAGGCGCTATGGATGGCATGCCACGCTCAGGGCGCCTTTTAGCCTGGCGCCTGGCGTGACCGCGTCTGCACTGATGGACGCCGTTCGCAGCATCGGTCAACAGCTTGAACCCTTCACTATTCCACATTTGCAAGTCACACGACAGGAGGATTTTTTAGCCTTAACGCAGACAGAACACTCACTGCAAATGTGTGCGCTTGAGAGGCTATGTGTGACAGACTTACATCCTCTGGCAGCCCCGTTGTCACCTGATGAACTCTTGCGCAGACGACGTGTGACTCTCAATCCAGAGCAAGACGCTTTGTTACTTCGCTGGGGCTATCCTTATGTCTACGATTACTTCAAGTTTCATATGTCTTTGACTGGATCGCTGCGTGCGTGCTCAGAACAGCAGATACAGTCCCTGATGGATGCCAGCAGTGAGTTTTTCGCAGAGATCAACTCTATCAGTGTTGATTCAATTGCAATTTTTGCCGAGCCAGTCAAAGGAGAAAACTTTGTACTGCTTGAGCATATTGGACTTGGAGACTGATACGCCGGACGTCTTGTCATTGAAGTGTCATTGATCAGCAATATGCATGTCAAATCTCAGGCGCAGTATTCATACTCATGAAACCACCCGAGCCGCACGACATCGACCAGCGTCCCAGGCACTATCGTGCCATCTGGATTTCTGACATCCATCTAGGTACCTCAGGGTGTAAGGCAGACTACCTGCTTGATTTTCTGAAATGGAACGAGTCAGACCATTTATATCTGGTCGGTGACATTATTGACGGCTGGCAGTTGAAGAAAAACTGGTACTGGAAGCAAAGTCACAATGATGTTGTACAAAAAGTATTGCGAAAGGCCAGAAAAGGTACGCGGGTGACTTATATCGCGGGCAACCACGATGAAGTGATTCGACAGTTTCTTGGTATGGCCTTTGGTGATATTGAAATTGTCGACGACACCACCCATACTTTGCTTGATGGCCGCAGGATCTGGATTACACACGGTGATTTGTTTGACGGCATTATTCAGCATGCCAAGTGGCTGGCATATCTGGGCGACAGCTTTTACACAGTGATTTTGAATCTGAATAACTGGTTCAATCATATTCGTCACAAAATGGGACTTTCTTACTGGTCGCTGTCGCAGTACCTCAAACATAAAGTTAAAAATGCGGTGTCCTTTATTACAGCGTTTGAAGAGAATCTGACACATGAAGCCCGGCGACGTGGTTACGACGGCGTGTTGTGTGGTCACATCCATAAGCCTGAAATTCGTGACATTGATGGCATTCTGTACTGCAACGATGGTGACTGGGTAGAGAGTCTCTCGGCAATCGTTGAAACACAAGCTGGTGAACTGGTGATTGTTTACTGGCCATACCGCACGAGTCATTGTCCAAAGGAAGCAGACCATGCCATCGCCTGAGATCACGCGACTGTTGATTGTCACGGACGCTGCAGCCCCCCAGGTGAATGGTGTTGTTCGAACCATCGATAATACAAATATTCATTTAAAGAGGATGGGAATCAGCGTCAGCATGCTGACGCCGGATAGTTTCAAATCTTTTCCGTGCCCAACGTATCCTGAAATTCGCCTGTCGCTCACCACCTCAACGCATGTTGAGAAAATGATTCGTGCGTTCAATCCCGACGCGATGCATATTTCGACGGAAGGTCCGCTTGGCTGGGCCGCCCGTAATGCCGCGCTCAGGAATGGCTGGAGATTTACATCGTCTTATCACACCCGGTTTCCAGAGTATGTCCATGCCCGGATTGGACTTCCTGTTGCGTGGAGCTATGCGCTGCTGCGAAAATTTCATTCGGCTTCTTCAGGTGTGCTTGCCCCAACGCCTACGATCAGACAAAATCTGATTAATCACGGTTTCGTGAACGTCGTCCAGTGGACCCATGGCGTCGATCATCAGATTTTTTATCCGAGACCTGTATTCACGCTGACCCACAGCAGTCGTCCCGTTTTTTTATATGTTGGACGCCTTGCCATTGAAAAAAATATAGAAGCCTTTCTCAAGCTCGATTTACCAGGTCAAAAATGGGTTGCAGGCGAAGGTCCTCTGAAGAGCGCCTTGCAAAGGAAGTACCCAAGCGCACGCTATATTGGCGTGCTTTCACAAGATGCTCTTGCAGAACTGTACAGTCAGGCAGATGTGTTCGTATTCCCGAGCGTAACGGATACGTTTGGCCTGGTGATGGTTGAGGCGATGGCCTGTGGCGTTCCTGTTGCTGCATTTCCCGTCCCAGGTCCCCTGGACGTGATTGGTGACAGCGATGCGGGCGTGCTGGATGAAAACCTTCAGCGTGCCTGCATGAAGGCGCTCAAGCTTAGCCGAAGTTCAGCGACGGCACATGCCAGTCATTTTTCGTGGGAAATTGCTGGTCAGCATATGGCGCAAGCGCTCGTACGGCTGATCCCTCCTACGCCTGATCAAATATTTGAAGAGTTGTCTGAGCAATTCACGACGCGTTCGGCCGGTCCTATATGATGCGTTTGATGCGCAGGCCCAGATAAACGAACAGACCGGCCAGACCCATGATCAGCATCACGGGTATAAATGAACTTTTCAGGCCAGGTAAATCCTCCATATTCATACCCATGATTCCCGAGATAAGCGTCATGGGAAGAAAAATCACGGTCATGACTGAAAGCACTTGCAACTGTTTGGCGTTCAGTTCTGCCACATGGGCAGACTGTTCATCCTGCAAGACTTTTGCCCGGATATACAAACTATCGATCTGACCCAGAAAACTTTTTAATTCATTCGTATGCTGACTGAGCTGTTCCAGTTCCTCATGCTGAAATAGCGGGGTATTTCTCTTTTGCAGATAGGTTAGCGCATCAAATTCTGCTGAAAAATGACGTCTGATCCGGTTGCACTGGATACGCAGGGTGCCAATTGATTCGTCAGGTGCAAGGTCATTTCCATTCAGAATGACTTCTTCCAGTGAATCAATCCGATCCGCAAGTCTTCTGATTGTTGCTTTGAGTTGCATGGATCTGATGTCGATAATTTGATGGAACAACTCATGAACGGTTGTTGGGTGGATTCTCCCCTTGAGCAACTGGTCTTTTGTGTAGTCAAAGGTCTTTAATGGGTGAAGTCGTCCGGTGATGAGTAGTCTTGGGGCCAGGTAACACCAGAATGATTCGAAGTCCAGGTTATTACTGTGCGTGGCTTGAGCGAATTCAAGCGTAAAGTCTTTCAGATGAAAAAGTGCTCCTTGTGCGCACTCAATGATCGCATCATCTCCGACATCGACGGTGTCTGTCACGATCGCATTGGACAAATCTCCAGGGATGAGCTGGGAATGAATGAGCCAGCGCATCACGCGTGCATTTGAAAAGTTCAGGTGTAGCCACAGCTGATGCGTACCGCTTGAGAGTTCGTGTACAACTTTTTCGGGTGTGATTTCATGACCCCGGCCTTCTTGATCAATGAGCCAAGCAAACAGCACTCCGTCAAAGGGGACTTGATCCGGATCTATCAGAGCGGTTAGAGGAATAAAGTTCATATTGTTTGATATTGAAATATTGCATTGGAAGAATGGACGGCTTTCACCTTATCATCTTCATGTGACTGAAATCTTTATGTGAATTAAATGCGTTCTGGGGTATTTATTCGGACTGCCGTTCAAAAGAATGGCAGGTTCAATGTCACGAAGTCTTCATCTCTCTGCTGTATCCTCAGCATGAATATTCTGGAGTGTAAGATGGCAACTACAAGCAAGTCAGCAACCAAACAAGCAGCCAACAAAAGCGTACCTTCCAAACGTCCGGCCAAGTCTGTGCGTAAGCCTGTCAGTCCAAAAGTTGCACCATCCAGCCCCCGCTTAAAAGCGAGTCCGCAAACAGAAACGTCATTTGCAGAACGTGCGCGCGAGGAACTGATCGACAGCTATGACGAAGAGCTCGAAATGGAGCTCGACGATGATCGGCTGGATGCGTTGTTGCTGGAGATCCCTGCTCAGGGACCTGCTGCAGAAGGTTCACTTGATCGCAGAGTGTATTTCAAAGAATTGTTCAGATTACAGGGTGAACTGGTCAAGCTCCAGGACTGGGTCATGAAAAACAAGCTTAAAGTGGTTGTCCTGTTTGAGGGGCGTGATGCCGCGGGCAAGGGCGGAGCGATCAAGCGCATTACCCAGCGACTCAATCCGCGTGTCTGTCGTGTCGCCGCGCTCCCCGCACCCAGTGAACGTGAGCAGACGCAGTGGTATTTTCAGAGGTATGTTCCATACTTGCCTGCAGGTGGCGAAATGGTGCTGTTTGACCGTAGCTGGTACAACCGTGCGGGTGTTGAGCGCGTCATGGGATTCTGCACTGACCAGGAGTATGAAGAGTTCTTTCGCAGTGTGCCTGAATTTGAAAAAATGCTGGTTCGCTCAGGAATTATTTTAATCAAGTACTGGTTTTCTATTACGGATGAAGAGCAGCACATGCGATTCACCATGCGAATTCGTGATCCGCTTAAACAGTGGAAACTCAGTCCGATGGATCTTGAGTCGCGCCGGCGCTGGGAGGCCTATACCAAAGCCAAGGAAGTGATGCTTGCGCGGACGCATCTGCCTGATACCCCCTGGTGGATTGTTGATGGTGTAGATAAAAAAAGCGCCAGACTCAACTGTATCCAGCACCTGCTTAACCAGATTCCGTATCAGGAGGTTGTGCACCAACCGGTCTCGCTTCCTCCGCGTGAGCACAACCCAGATTACATTCGCAATCCTGTTCCTGATTCAATGTATGTTCCGGATATCTACTGAAAATGGAAGTCCTGAAAAATCTTGATCTCGTATCTTTGGCTGATACGGCAATCAGTTTATCTTCCGCCTTTCTGCTGGGGGGGCTGATTGGTTTTGAAAGACAGTACCGTCAGCGCACGGCGGGTCTGCGCACGAATGTACTGGTAGCGCTAGGTGCGGCGATTTTTGTGGATATCGCCAATCGTATGGCCGGCCACGAGGGGGCTGTGCATGTCATCGCGTATGTTGTTTCTGGCATTGGCTTTCTGGGCGCAGGTGTCATCATGCGTGAAGAAGGCAATGTCCGTGGCCTGAACACCGCAGCGACTCTCTGGTGTTCGGGTGCCGTTGGTGCATGTGCCGGTGCCGATCTGATTCTCGAAGCGGTGTTGGCAACCTGCTTTGTTCTGGCTGCCAATACCTTGTTGCGACCCGTAGGTAATCTCATTAACCGGCAGCCTCTTGATACGCCAGAAGTCGAGGTGACCCATACCGTGTCGGTGATTGCGACATTGTCTAATCAAAAAGAAGCCTTGAAAAAACTTGAGCGGGCCCTTGATCATGCTGGTTACGCATTCAGCAATCTTGATATCAAGGTGTTCGGGGACGAATCTGTCATCATTGAGGCTGTCCTGGCTGCGTCCTCTGTCAATGGCGATGATCTGGATGCGATGGTTCAAAAGATTGCGGCACAAGAGTGTGTGATCCAGGCATTCTGGAGTCCGAGTACGAGCGCCTAGTGATCGCATGCTACGCCCGGTTGCCTCGGATGTGGTCTCTTTGACGGGCTGTCATCTGAATATGTTAATTTACGTATATAGTTTATATAATTTAACTAATATTCAACGCGTCAATGATGACGTACACCGTAAGGAAAAATCTTGGAACACTCACAATCCTCAGAAGCCGACGTCGTCGCTCAGCAACCTGCTGCCAAGAAAGTCACCGCCAAAAAAGCGATTGTTAACAAGCCAGCAGTTCCAAAACCACTCGCTAAAAAACCTGTCGTTAAAAAAGTCGCAACGACTGGCAAAGTAGTGGTCAAAAAGACCTCGGCTGTTAAGGCAAATGCTCCACTCGCCGAAAAGGCAATGAGCAAGCCTGCTGCACAACCTCTTGAGCAAAGCAACGAAAAAAATAAGGTCAAGAAGCCTAAGCTGATCCGTGACAGCTTTACGATTCCTGAAAATGAGTATCAGGCGCTCGCAGATTTAAAAAAGCAGTGCCTCAAGGCGGGTGTAGAGATCAAGAAAAGTGATTTGATTCGTATCGGAATTGCATCATTAAAAGTGCTGAGTGTTGTTCAGCTGCGCACGGCAAAGGATGCACTTCAAAAACTGAAAGTCGGGCGCCCCAAGAAATAATTATGACTACGTTCGCTAGTCAAATCGCCATGTAATCCCTGACTGAAATCGGCTGGTGTAGGCCGTATCTCCAGTCAGGAGGGCACCAAAATTTGGTGTGTTTCTCTGGTACGCAATGCCAATATCGATATCTTTGCTGGGTGAATAAATCAGCGCCAGCATCGCGTATGTCGTCAATGATTGTTCTGACTCGTTTGGGTTGGTGTTGATCCCTACATCCATAGCAAATTTGACCGCTGGTGCAATCACCCAGACAGGTGCAACAGAAAAAGCATACAGGTTTGTCCGGTTAGGGTCCTGGGTAAAACCTACTGCGTAGTTTGAATTGTAGGGCGCACGCATATAGGACATGTTGATATGCAACTCTGCCTGCTCCCAATAACGCGATGCGATACCTGTTAAACCAGCGTTGAGCTGGGCATTGCCGACCCCATAGATTTGCTGATCCTGGCTGGCAGGCAGAATGACCAGTGGTTTGATTGCAAAATTCCAGCCGGTTTCGCCATCACCATCAAAGCGCCATTTCATTGCAAGGGTATAGTTTGAAAAAGATGAAAAACTACCTGCGGGTGATGCGTAGTAGGTTGGGCTGAAATTGATTTCTAGATTGTCGCTGAGACCGCGGCTGTAAATAAACGGGAATCCGCGCGCCGTGCCGATGCCCCGGTAGTCTTCGCCTGAGCTATCTGCGCCCTCTGCGCCTGGGTTGGGATCATATTGGCTGATAATAAAAAAATATTGTTCCACCTGGTTCTTGCCCTTGCCGACCGTACCGGCATCATCTGTGTTCAGGGGGGAGTACGCCCATGTTGGCAGAGCAGTCGCGAGCAACAGGATGAGAATAAAGTGGATTTTTACCAAATAGTTAATCAGGCTTTTTTTCATTTTTTGCGAGTGCAGCTAGCATCCGTGCGATGAGCGACTTGAGCGCGATACTTTTACGATAGCAGCGGTACATGACGTGTCAGTGACGCGCTCATTAAGATCTTTTGCATCAGCAGATGTCATTTTTTTTGTCATAATTGCCTGATAATATTGCGATGCAGCATGCATCAAATGTCAATTAAACAAATGAGGTGAATATGGATATCGCAAAACGCTGGTCTAATTATTGTGATCAGGAAGTGAGTTATGCGACAGAGGACGACTGGAATAATTTCGTCCTGAGCATTTATTCAGAATGGTGTCTGCGAACTGTTCAAACTGAGTCGCATCGTGCCAGCAGTGGACACACTCAGCCCGAGGGTAGTGTGGATCAAAAATCCAGTTTTGATACATTTATCGAAACGGCCCAGGAATATCAAGAACTCTGTGCGATCGATTCTGTCAGATGCGGGTCTTTGCGCGCCAGTTGATTCGCCAGAATTTCAACCACTTCAAAAACAGCACTATTTTTAATTTTGGCTACCGACTCGCGATATTGATTCAGGTCAGCAACAAGGCGCAAGACACTGTTGCGAATGCTGCGCAGTGAGGGAATGACTATTCCAACGCCTTGTTCGCGAATCCATACTGTATTGAATCGTTCTTGAGGCATGGTCCAGGAATTTTCGACCGTGATGACCGGGAGCCCCATCTGCAAGGCTTCACTGATGCTGGCTGGTCCTGGTTTGCCGATAAAAAAATCTCCCAGACTCATATAACGTTCAATATTTAACGAAAATCCAATTGCGACCTGCCTTGCTTGTGTCTTGATCGAATTTAGTTGACTGGTCAGTTTTGCATTGTGTCCACAAAGATGGATCAACTGAAAATCTTTTAATGCTTTGGCAATACGTAACATGTCGGAAGACCCATGCCCACCGAACATCACGATGCCCGTCGGTCGCTCGGGGTCCAGTCCGAGGTTATTGAGCTCCTCAACTCGATTGACATCCAGTGTCCGATGAAAGCTGGGTTTCAGAATCATTCCCGATGTTTGTGAGATCTGATCGTTTTTATATCCTGCCTCCCGCGCCTGATCGGCGGCACGTCCGGTGCCGCATACGATCTGCTGATCCAGTCCTGATTCAATCCAGAAATGTGGTGGATAATCTGCCATATCCGTCAGGACCGTTACAAATGGAACCGTTGGCATTTTGTTTTTAACTGACTGGTACAAGACTTTGTTGAAGTTCGGCACCAGTGAGACAACAAGATCTGAAGAGTGTTCAAGCCAGTGTTGTTCGAGTTTGCGCAGCATGGTTGCGTGCCCCAGCCTGATCATCGCCTGGAGCACTTTAAGTTCGGTTGACAGACCCAGGGTCCAACCACGTTTGAGTCGATGGTTGTACAGGTCTTCGGGTGCCATGCCAGTGATTTTCTGAAAAACCCCATCTGAATCCAGTACTTCAAACAGATTCACCAGGCGAACATTCCATGGGCGTTGTTCAGCAAGAATGATTGCCTGTAGGGCGAGTGCGGCCGAACGGTGTCCGCCACCAGCATTGAAATAAATCAAATCGATTGTTTTCTTCATCATTCGCTATGATCCATAGTGAATGTGACAATGAAGTGACTTGCAGAATGTTTGAAGCATAAAAAATGGGAAGCCTGAGCCTCCCATTTACTGCCTCACTGATATCGTTGAGCGCTGAACGATTCAGCGTTGAACGATATCAGTGGCCAATCAAAACGATACGGTCTGACCCTCCGTCATGGGGATCACCTTGATGGTGCTGCCTTTCATGGCAGCCTGGAATTCAGCAAGTGTGCCTGGGGTCAGCGGATTGGAGTTGTAATGCATGGGAATGACCATCTTTGGTTTGATCCAGGTTTTCAGGGCAAACGCAGCATCCTCGGGCGCCATTGTGAAGTTGCCGCCAATCGGAATCAATACAAGATCAGGTTTGTAATGTTCAGCGATGAATTTCATGTCTCCGAACAAGCCTGTATCACCCATGTGCCAGATTTTGAAGCCGTTTTCGAGCTCAATGATGTAGCCCATTGCTTCGCCTGCAGCATGCGGCTCAGGTTTGTTGGTGGTGGCATTGGGCAGAACCAGTAGCGATGAGTGCTCGGCCTGGACGGCTGTCACTTTGATGCCGGGCAGAGGTTTGACGGCGCCTGTCTTGTTAAAGCGATGACCCAGTTCAGCCGGCAATGCACCTAGCAGAATCAGGGGTGTGACCATATCGGCAGGGCCATACAGCTTCGTATTGTTGATCTTGGCAAGTTCAGCCGCATCCCCCAGATGATCGACGTGAGCATGGGTGACGAGCAGCAGATCAATCTTGCCGACGGCAGACAAATCAGCCTTGTAATTGGCAGGAGCTTTGGGACCGCCCTTGATCCAGGGATCAATCACGATCAACTTGCCACCCGGTGTTGTGATCCGAAAACCTGCCTGACCCAGCCACTGAAAATCTGCTTTGGCTTGAGTTGCACTGGCTGCAGGGGGTGCTGCTGGTGCCTGTGCCTGTGCGCCGCTACCCAGCAATGCACAAGCGGCGAAGATGACTGCAGAATTCAATTTGAGGATGTTTTTCATGGGAGCCTGTTGCTGATTATTCTGGGGAGAGGTCTGATGGGTGTTTGTTTAACCACTTTTGTCATGGTTTCATCGTATAGATGGTTGAGATAAGTGGCGATGGGTAGAAACCCTATGGTGGGAATTTTATTTTCTATCACTTCAGACTGAATCATGACCGCGCGCAAACTTGCGTTGAATAAAAAAAGGAGATCTTAAGATCTCCTTTTTAGTGTGACGGTCAACCGTTAATGAGCCGACCCAGGTGCTGCAGAGGGTTCAACCCCTTTGCGACGATCCATCCATGCGTTGAACTCACCGATGAGCCCGCGTCGGAATGCCATGACGCAGATGACAAAGATCAGACCAATCACAATCGTGACAGATTCGCCTAGCCGGTTAAACCAGTCCACCCCTGTCCATTTGGCCAGTGCGCTTCCCATGTCGCCGACTTTGTTTTCAAGCATCACGACAATAAATGCACCCAGGACCGGGCCGACCAGCGTACCCATGCCACCGATCAGTGTCATCAGTACGACCAGCCCTGACATTTGCCAGACCGCATCAGACAGTGTGGCCGAGACAAATACCAGCATTTTGGTCGAGCCTGCCAGGCCAGCCAGCATGGCTGAGAGTACAAAGGCCAGCAACTTATAGCGTTCGACGTCATAACCGAGCGAGATCGCGCGAGGCTCGTTCTCACGAATGGCTTTGAGGACCTGCCCGAATGGCGAGTGCACAGTGCGCCAGATCACAAAAAAGCCAAACACAAAGATCGCAACGACAACGTAGTACAGATTGAAGTCGTTCTTGAGGTCAAGCAAGCCAAAGAGCGTGCCGCGTGGCACGCCTTGCAGGCCGTCTTCGCCACCGGTAAATTTGGCCTGGAGGAAGAAAAAGAACACCATTTGCGCCAGCGCCATGGTGATCATGGCAAAGTAGATGCCGCTGCGACGAATCGCAAGCATGCCCATTGCCAGACCGAGCAGGCCTGCCATCGCCACGCCATACAGGATGCCGAGTTCAGGTGAAAATCCCCATACTTTCATGGCATGGCCTGAGGCGTAGGCTGCAGTCCCCAAAAATGCGGCATGGCCAAAAGAAAGCAGGCCGGTAAAACCAAGCAGCAAGTTAAAGGCGCAGGCAAAAAGTGCGTAGCACATGATTTTCATGGCAAAGACTGGATAGACTCCAATCATTGGAACTGCCAGTAGAAACACAACAAATGCGATATAGCCGAATGTTTGACGATTCATTTTTCTTTCCCGAAAAGCCCGGCGGGACGCAGGAACAAGACGATAGCCATAATGATAAATACCACCGTACTCGAGGCCTCAGGCCAGAATACTTTGGTCAGACCTTCGATGATGCCCAGTCCCAGGCCTGTCACGATGGAGCCCAGGATGGAGCCCATGCCACCGATCACCACAACTGCGAACACTACGATAATCAGGTTTGAACCCATCAGTGGCGAAATCTGCAGGACAGGCGCAGCCAGCACACCTGCAAAACCCGCCAGCGCCACACCGAAGCCATAGGTCAGGGTCACCATCAGTGGGACGTTGACACCAAAGGCCTCCACCAGACGGGGGTTTTCAGTGCCGGCGCGCAGCAGCGCACCCAGGCGGGTGCGCTCAATGACGAACCAGGTACCGAAACACACGACGAGGGACGCAACTACGACCCAGGCGCGATAATTTGGCAGCACCATGAATCCAAGGTTAGTCGCTCCTCTGAGTGCGTCTGGCGTCGAGTAGGGCAAACCTGACACACCATAGAAACTGCGCAACAGACCTTCGAGCATCAGGGTGATACCAAAGGTCAGCAGCAAGCCATACAGATGATCAAGCTTGTAAAGATGTTTAAGCAACAGCTTTTCGATCAGAATGCCGAACAAGCCAACCAGAACAGGCGCAAGCGCAAGCATCACCCAGTAGTTCAGGCCGAAGTAGGACATGCCCATCCATGCCAGGAAGGCACCAAGCATGTACAGGGCACCATGGGCAAAATTGATGACATTGAGCAGGCCAAAAATAACGGCGAGACCAAGCGAAAGAATAGCGTAGAACGATCCATTGACCAGTCCAAGAAGGAGCTGACCTAGAAAGGCCTGGATCGGAATCCCGAAAATTGTAGTCATCGTTTTACAGTCAAACAGATTCTGGTGGCATCAGAGAAAGTTCCCCGCCGACCGGCAGGGAACCCATAGACTCAGACTTATTTTTTCACGAATTTGCAGGTGGTTTCTGCGAGGGTTGTGAAGACTTCTTCGCCGGGCAACTTGGCCAGGACTTTGTAGTAATCCCAGGGGGCTTTTGATTCTGCTGGTGTTTTGACTTGCATCAGGAACATGTCGTGGACCATGCGACCATCTTCACGCACATAACCACCTTGTGCAAAGAAGTCGTTGATCTTATTGGATTTCATCCACTTCATGACTGTGTCGGTATCGTCAGAACCTGTCGCCTTGACTGCATTCAGATAAAACGTCACTGAGGAGTAATCAGCTGCCTGAAGCATCGAAGGTTTGCGTTTTGCTTTTTCTTCGAACTTCTTGGACCAGGCGCGCGTCGCATCAGACTGATCCCAATACCAGCCATCTGTCAGGTACATGCCTTGTGTCGCTTTCAAACCCAGAGCATGAATATCGTTGATGAAAATCAGCAAACCAGCCATTTTCATCGTGGCGGTGACGCCGAATTCATTGGCTGCCTTGATCGAGTTGATTGTGTCGCCACCCGCATTGGCCAGACCCAGGATCTGTGCGCCTGAACCTTGTGCCTGCAACATGAATGAAGAGAAGTCTGCGGTGCTCAACGGTGCGCGAACCTGGCCCTTCACTACGCCACCAGCTGACTTCACGACGGCTGCGGTGTCACGCTCAAGTGCCTGACCAAACGCGTAATCAGCAGTCAGAAAGAACCAGCTCTTGCCGCCGTCTTTTACAACGGCTGAACCCGTGCCGCGTGCCAGGGCAACGGTGTCATAGGCATAGTGAATCGTGTATGGCGTGCATTGTGCGGTCGTGAGGTCAGATGCACCAGGACCGATCGCGATGAATGGCTTTTTCTTTTCGGCGGCAACACCGGCCAGGGCCAGGGCAACACCTGAGTTTGTACCACCGACTAGCATGTCGATTTTTTGCTGGTCAAACCATTCGCGTGCGCGTGCTGTGGCGATGTCGGCCTTGTTCTGATGGTCCATGACCAGGAGTTCAATTTTCTTGCCGTTAACCGTGCCGCCAAAATCAGCAATTGCCATACGGATGGCATCAGCACCGGCCGGGCCGTCGATGTCAGAGTAGACGCCTGACAAGTCAGTAATAAAGCCAATGCGTACGACGTCATCAGAAATTTCTGCCTGAGCCGACTGACCTGCAAAGCCAAGGCCTGCCATCATCAGTGCTGCGGTAAGAGTACGTAATTTCATTTCATTCTCCAGAGTGATTCTTTGAGTGATTCGTCTGCAACGCAAATCACTCCATTCGTAAATTCATCGAGTCATTTGGGTGCCGGGCTCAGACGCCCAGCAGCTCATTTAAAACCTGTTGTTTGGAGGCGAGTTCAGATGCCGGGAAATGCTCAACAATCTGTCCGTGTTCCATCACGTAAAACCGGTCTGCCAGTGGCGCGGCAAAACGGAAGTTCTGTTCGACCATCACAATCGTATAGCCCTTGGTTTTCAGCATTTTGATCATGCGCGCGAGCGTCTGAACAATCACGGGAGCCAGGCCTTCAGAAATCTCATCAAGCAACAGCAGGTTTGCGCCAGTGCGCAAAATGCGTGCGACGGCCAGCATCTGTTGTTCGCCACCTGATAGACGGGTGCCGGGAGAATGGCGTCGCTCAAGCAGGTTTGGAAACATCTCATAGATCTCTGCTAGCGACATCCCGCCACCGGCTGCGCCGACAGGTGGAGGAAGCAGCAGGTTTTCTTCGCAGGAGAGGCTGGCAAAGATGCCGCGCTCTTCGGGGCAATAGCCAACACCCAGATGTGCAATCTTGAACGTTTGCATATCAATGGACTCGGTGCCATGGATACGGATCGAACCGGTACGTGCACCGGTCAGGCCAAGAATGGCGCGCATCGTGGTGGTTCGGCCGGCGCCGTTACGACCGAGAATGGTGACGACTTCACCCTTGTTTACGGAAATATCAACGCCATGCAGGATGTGTGATTCGCCGTACCAGGCGTTCAGGCCGGAAATTTCGAGTGCAGGCGTACTCATGCGTGCGCTCCTTCAAGTTCACCATCGGTTGTGCCCATATAGGCTTCCATGACGGCAGGGTCGCGTGAAACATGTGCGTAATCACCTTCGGCCAGTACTGCACCGCGTGCCAGCACTGTGATGGTGTCCGCGATCGACGAGACGACATTCATGTTGTGCTCAACCATGAGAATGGTTCGGCCGACACTGACGCGTTTGATCAGTTGCGTGACGCGATCCACATCCTCGTGACCCATGCCCTGCGTGGGCTCATCAAGCAACATGAGTTCGGGCTCCATCGCAAGTGTTGTGGCGATCTCGAGTGCACGTTTGCGGCCGTAGGGCAGGCTGCCGGTAATTTCGCTGGAAAATTGGCCCAGGTCGACCTCTTCGAGCAGCGCCTGGGCGCGCTCGTTAAGTTGATTCAGGCAGTTTTCGCTTTTCCAGAAATGAAAGGACAAGCCGGTTTGACGCTGCAGACCGATTCTGACGTTTTCAAGCACGGAAAGATGCGGGAATACAGCCGAAATCTGGAACGAGCGAATGACCCCCCGTCTGGCGATCTGCGCGGGGCGCTCGCCGGTGATGTCAATACCGTTGAACATGATCTTGCCGCGTGTGGGCGACAGGAATTTGGTCAACAAGTTAAAACAGGTTGTTTTGCCGGCGCCATTGGGGCCAATCAAGGCATGTATTTCGCCGCGCGCGACGCGCAGCGAAACATTGTTCACGGCAACAAACCCACGAAATTCTTTCGTCAGGCCGTCGGTCTCAAGAATGATGTCTTTCATCCGGAATCTTATTCGAAGTTTAAAAATATTATTTAAATCGGAAACGGATTATGACGCACATGCAGCAAAAAACTCAATGGGGGTTTGTCATAGGTATGCAGGGCTCATACTTTGGTTTTTTTCCTGTATTCACACAGGTCAGAAATACCGCATTGCGGACATTTAGGTGTGCGTGCCATACAAATATAGCGGCCATGCAAAATGAGCCAGTGGTGGGCGTTGAGTTTGAATTCTGGTGCAATAAACTTTTCGAGGCCTTTTTCTACCGCCACGACATCTTTGCCGGGTGCGATGCCTGTGCGGTTCGAGACCCTGAAAATATGCGTATCGACTGCAATCGTTGGGTGTCCAAAAGCCGTATTGAGTACGACATTTGCTGTTTTTCGACCCACGCCGGGCAGGGCTTCAAGCGCCTCACGGGTTTGCGGGACTTCACCTTGATGCTGTTCAAGCAGGATCTTGCAAGTGGCAATGACGTTTTTTGCTTTGGTTTTGTACAGACCAATCGTTCGAATGAACGCTGCCAGACGTTCTTCTCCTAACGCATACATCGCTGCGGGAGTCCCGTAGGACGGAAAAAATTTGCGCGTCGCGATATTGACAGCTTTGTCTGTTGTTTGAGCCGAGAGCAGGACTGCAATCAGGAGCTGAAAATCACTGCTAAACGCCAGTTCGGTCGTGGGGGCAGGGTTGGCAGCTTGAAAGCGGCTGAAGATTTCACGACGTTTTTGTGGATTCATAGGTGATGGGATCAGGGTGCCGCGCGGCGGGCGCGTGCGCGTGCAAGCGCGGAGGCGATCGCAGCCATTTTGTCTGCACTGTTTGATATAGCCGCACCCGGAGCGGTTTCGGGTCCGCCTGTTTTGTCTGTTTCATTCCTGGCAATGGCTTCGGCCCGAATATTGTCAGTGCTGGCTTGTGCGATTCGGGTTTGACGTTTTTCATACCGGGCTCTTGCCTGGAGGGCGTCCGCAGGTGTCCACTCGCGCGCAGGGGTGACGTTCACGATCTCAATGCAGTCGACCGGACAGGGTGCTACGCAGAGTTCACAGCCCGTGCAGTCCTCTGTCAGAATGGTATGCATGAATTTATTGGCCCCCAGAATGGCATCTACCGGGCAAGCCTGTATGCAGAGGGTGCAGCCAATGCAGTATTGCTCATCGATCACAGCAACCTGCAAGGGCATGTGTTCGCCACAGGAAGTGTCAAGGGGCAGCTCTGGCACACCCAGGAGCTTGGCCAGTGCTGCAATGCCTTGCCCGCCACCAGGCGGGCAGCGATTGATCGGTGCCTGTGCCTCTGCGATTGCCTGCGCATAGGGCAGACAGCCCTGATAACCACACTTGGTACATTGTGTTTGTGGCAGCAGGTCGTTGATGCGGGCAGCGTGCATGATGTGCGATTGAAAAAGTCAGCAAAACGGGGGCGCGAAGCCCCCGTTGGTCAAGCACCGGTCGTACAGATCAGGCTTGTCGGACGAACTCTGCAATTTTAGGGCAGATTGTGGTGCGCCAGCGACGACCCGAAAAAATGCCGTAATGACCACACTCAGGTGCTGTGTAATGCTGTTTACGTTTTGCAGGGATGCCTGAGCACAGATCATGTGCAGCACGCGTCTGGCCTTCGCCGGAGATATCATCGAGCTCGCCTTCGATGGTAAACAAGGCGACTGATTTGATGTCTGCAGGCTTGACCAGCTTGCCATCGACTTCCCAGGTGCCGTTTGGCAGGTCAAAGTCCTGGAAAACAATACGAATCGTATCCAGATAATAATCCGCCGACATATCCAGCACTGCGTTGTACTCATTATAGAAACGGCGGTGTGCCTCAGCATCCTCATCGTCGCCACGCAGCAGATCAAGATAAAAATCGTAATGTGCCTTGAGGTGCCGGTCTGGATTCATCGACAGGAACCCTGCATGCTGCAGAAAACCAGGGTAGACACGTCGGCCCGCGCCAGGATACTGGGAGGGTACGGTGTGAATCAGTTTTTCTTCAAACCAGTCGAAAGGCTTGGTGGTTGCCAGACGGTTGACCTGCGTGGGAGAGCAGCGTGGATCAATCGGGCCGCCCATCATCACCATGCTGCGTGGCAGGCAAGGATCTTTTTCACTGGCCATCAGTGAAATGGCCGCAAGTACCGGGACTGTAGGCTGGCAGACCGACATCACGTGGACGTCAGGCCCTAGGTGGCGCACGAATTCTTGCACGTAACGCACATAGTCATTCAGGTGAAAGCTGCCTTTGGCTGACGGTACCATGCGCGCATCCACCCAGTCCGTGACATACACGTCATGCTCGGGCAACAGTGCTCGAACGGTATCGCGCAACAAGGTTGCATGATGACCAGACATGGGTGCTACCAACAGAATCTTGGGATCCTGGCGCTTCGCGGAAACTTCGCGGTTAAAGTGCACCAGATTACAGAACGGAAGCGAAAACACCGTTTCTTCGTTGACTGCAACACGTTTGCCATCTACTTCAGTTGTTGGTAATTGCCATTCGGGTTTTTCGTATTTTTTTCCGAGGCGGTGAACCAGCTCGTACCCGGCAGCAACCTGTCGTGCCATCGGGCTGTACGCAAAGGGGCTGGTGGCATGTGTAAAAAGTTTAGAACCAATATCTGTGAAAGCCGCAAGCGGCGCCATGATGGCGCGCTGCATTTCATGCAGTTGATAGAGCATGTAAGCGTTCCAATAGTTGTTCTGGAGAAGTGATTGACGCCAGATTCAATTTGTATGCTAACAGTGGCGGGCACATTCAGGTGCTTAATTATGCTGCATCGCACCATAATGTAGCATGTTCGCGACAGAATGCACCATAAATGGGGCTGGCACTGGTGCAAACCCCTATGCGTGGTTTGTTTCGGTCAACAGGC
This sequence comes from Alcaligenaceae bacterium, assembly GCA_947379755.1. Lineage (GTDB taxonomy): Bacteria > Pseudomonadota > Gammaproteobacteria > Burkholderiales > Burkholderiaceae_B > Zwartia. The sequence continues at coordinate 36,670 of CANCOC010000018.1, forward strand.
TTACGTGCTTACCAGTAGTTTTCAACAGCCAGGTTGCCTGCAACACCGCGCCGGCCGGGGACGAATCCACGCGCGCCGAGCAGTGCACGCATTTCGGTCACCATCGCAGGGTTTCCACATAGCATGACGCGTGACGTCAGGGGATCCAGGGCTAATCCTGCACGCTGTTCGAGCTCGCCAGTCGCCAGCAGGTTCGTGATACGTGCAGGCGCACGCATCGGACCAATGCTAGGCGAGCTTTGTGGGTCACTGGGCTCTTGCGAAGTAATCGGCAGATAAATCAATTGGCCGGGAGCATGCTGGCCAATCAGGTCGATGAGTTCCGGTCCGTAGGCGAGTTCGCTCGTGTGGCGTACGCCGTGCACCAATATAATGCGGCGGAATCTGGACCAGATTGCCGGGTCGCGCAGCATCGACATGTACGCTGAGAGTCCTGTCCCTGTGGCGATCAGCCACAGGTCCTGACCATCTTCAAAGCGTTCGAGAGTGAGAAAACCAAAACTTGTTTTGTCGATCCAGACGGGATCACCAGGGACAAGTCGGGCAAGCGCCGGACTGAAGGTGCCTTCAGGTACCACGACAGAAAAAAACTCAAGCTCATCCTGGGTCGGATGAGACACCATGGAGTAGGCGCGCCATTCATCAGGCGTCTCGGCATCCGGGCCATGAACGGCTAGCCCCAGGCGTGCAAATTGCCCGGGTATGAATACAAAGGCTGGGTCACGCGTCACACGCACCGAGAAGAGTTTTTCTGCGGGCCAGACGATTTTTGCCGTGACGGTCTGACGCGTGTATTTCTGGCTTGCGCCAGGTACGGTCGCTTCAGTCATATCAGCCACAGGTGATGTTCAACGCTCAAGCAGTGCAAGCTTGTCAGGTTTGCCATTCCAGTCATCCGCATCGGGCAACGGTTTTTTTGAGCGGCTGATACTGGCAAACTGTGGTGAAAGCTCGGCATTGAGCGCGAGGAATTTCATCTGGTCCTGAGGGACGTCTTCTTCGGCAAAGATGGCGTTTGCGGGACATTCCGGGATACAGACAGCGCAATCGATGCACTCGTCCGGATCAATCACCAGAAAATTCGGGCCTTCGCGAAAACAGTCAACCGGACAGACGTCCACACAGTCAGTAAATTTACATTTAATACAGTTTTCAGTGACTACGTGCGTCATTTATTTCACCAGCCTGGAAATTAAATTTTGGAATTCCTGCCATTTTACCCAAAGTACCCACACAAGGTTCGCGATGACCCTCTTCAGAGTAATGGCTGTGCTAAGGTTTAAAAAAACTGTGTGAAAAAAAATGATTATTAAATCCCTGCTTGATACCGACTTGTACAAATTTACGATGATGCAGGTCGTCTTGCATCATTTTCCGGCTGCACAGGTCGAATATCGTTACAAGTGTCGCACCCCGGGTATTAATTTGCGACCCTATCTCGAAGAAATTCGTCGTGAAATCCATGACTTATGTCAGCTGCGCTTCAGTGAGGCCGAACTCGCCTACCTGAGTACGCTGCGGTTTATTAAAAGTGATTTCATCGACTTTTTAGGGTTGTTTCACCTGCCAGAGAAATGCATCAGCGTGACCGAAAGCTCGGTACCTGGCGAAATTGACATTACGGTCAAGGGCTCCTGGCTGCACACGATTTTGTTTGAAATTCCTGTTTTGGCGATTGTTAACGAGGTCTATTTTAAAAATGAGTGCCCGGGTGCTTCCTGGGAGGAGGCGCGCAAGCGGCTGCAGAACAAAATGCGACTGGTGCTGGATGCGACCGATCTCAGTGAATTCCGCGTAGCAGAATATGGCACGCGCAGACGGTTTTCTCATGACTGGCACGAAGAAGTCGTCATCACCATGAAAGACCAGATGGGCGAACATTTTGCCGGAACCAGCAACGTCTGGTTTGCCATGAAGCACGGCGTACTTCCGCTCGGTACGATGGCGCATGAATACCTCCAGGCCTGCCAGGCGCTGGGCCCCAGGCTGCGCGATTCGCAAGTATTTGCGCTTGAAGTCTGGGCCAAAGAGTATCGCGGCGATCTTGGTATTGCACTGTCTGATGTCTATGGCATGGCGGCATTCCTGCGTGACTTTGATATGTATTTCTGTAAACTGTTTGACGGTGCACGACATGATTCGGGTGATCCGTTTGACTGGGGCGAACGCATGATTGCGCATTACCGTCACAATCGTGTGGATGCGCGCACCAAGACACTGATTTTTTCAGATGCGCTGACATTCCCGCGCGCGATAGAATTGATGCGACGGTTTGCCGGACGGTGCAGGATTGCCTTTGGTATCGGCACCAACCTGACAAATGATATGGGCTACACGCCCTTGCAGATTGTGATGAAAATGGTGAAATGTAATGGCCAGCCTGTCGCAAAAATTTCGGACGCACCTGAGAAAACCATGTGCGACGACAAAGCCTACCTGGCGTATTTGCGTCAGGTGTTTGAACTTCCCCCTGCCTAGTTGAATGAAGGAAATGCAATGAGTAACCTTACCCGTGTAAATGTCGCAAAGCGGCTCTCCGATATGGCCGTCTATAACGGCGTAGCCTACCTGGCTGGCCAGGTTGCCGATGACGCAACACAAGACATCACCGGCCAGACGACACAGATCCTGACCGCGATCGACAAGTTGTTGGCGACGGCAGGCACCGACAAGACGCGCTTGTTGATGGTGCAGATTTTTGTTGCCAATATGAAGGAATTTGATGGGATGAACAAGGCCTGGGATGCTTGGGTTCCGGCCGGTCATGCGCCTCCACGTGCCACAATTGAAGCCCGTCTGGCCAGTGCAGACTACAAGGTTGAGATTGTGGTGACTGCAGCCGTCTGATGGATCCGATGTTGATCGTCGGCCTGAGTGACGACGATCAGGCGCTGGTGCAGCACGCAGCTGAGTGGGCAACCCCTCAGTTTGCGGACTTGCACACACCGTCCGGTGAACCACTGCTTGATCATGCACTGGGAACCGTGCGTGTGCTGGCTGATATGCAGGCAGACGCCGCGACACGCACGGCTGCAATGCTAATTGCACTGCCTGAGGCGGGGTCTGCCAAACAACCTGACTCAATCACCCAGCAGTTTGGTTCTGAAATCGGACGCCTTGTCCAGGGCACCCGTGCGTTGTTGCGACTAGGTTCGATTGCCAGTGGTGCCAGCCAGGCCGCTGCAGATTCGGTTGCCCAAAAAGAAAAACTGCGCAAAATGTTGCTGGCAATGGCCGCTGATTTGCGTATCGTATTGATTAGACTGGCCTCGCGTTTGCACTCGCTGCGCTGGTATGCGTCGTCTAAAACACCCTGTGACCCAGCTCTCGCACGCGAAACACTTGATCTGTATACGCCACTTGCCAATCGACTTGGTATCTGGCAAATAAAATGGGAAATGGAAGACCTGGCGTTTCGGTTTACAGATCCGCAACGTTACAAATACATTGCAAAACTACTTGAAGAAAAGCGGATTGAACGCGAAGCGTTTATCGAGCAAACGATTGAGCAGTTGACCCAGGCCTTGAAAAAAATGGGTGTAACGGCCGACGTAACGGGTCGACCCAAGCATATCTACAGCATCCATAACAAGATGCTGCACAAGAATTTGGATTTCACTCAGCTGTTTGATGTGCGGGCCCTGCGGATCATCGTGCCAGAGGATCGAGACTGTTATGCGGCACTCAGTCTGGTACATGAAATGTGGGTGCCAATTTCTGACGAATTTGATGACTACGTCGCGCGACCTAAACCGAATGGTTACCGGTCTTTGCATACCGTTGTCGCCGATGCTGCAGGACGCCCTTTTGAAGTCCAGATCCGCACGCGTGCGATGCATGAGTTTGCAGAGTTCGGCATGGCTGCGCACTGGCGTTACAAAGAGGCGGGTCCCCGCAGTACTCAGGCCGCTTCCAGTCATCCCGCACAGCGTCAATATGATCAGCAGTTGGCCTGGATGCGACAACTACTGGCCTGGAATAATGAAGCGTCAGAACAGCCCGCGACGAGTCCGGCGCCCCAGCCGGATCGCCCACAGGCCGATCACAGGCCGCCCGAGGAGCGCATTTATGTGCTGTCTCCACAGGCAAGGGTCCTCGAGTTGCCTGTTGGTGCCACGCCGGTAGACTTTGCCTATCACTTGCATTCTGATCTGGGGCATCGCTGCAGGGGCGCTCGCATTGACGGCCAGATGGTCCCGCTCAATACACGTTTGCAAACAGGCCAGACGGTCGAGATCCTGACGACAAAATCTGGCGGCCCCTCGCGCGACTGGCTTAACCCTCAGCTCGGTTTAATGGCCAGTCCGCGTGCGCGTGCCAAAGTGCGCGCCTGGTTTAATGCGATTGAATTGCAGCAGCGCATGACGCAGGGGCAGGCGCTGGTAGAAAAAGAATTGCAGAGACTGGGCAAAACAGCCATCAATCTTGAGCAGCTGGCTGAGCAGCTCGGATTTGCGCGGGCAGATGATTTATATGTTGCCGCCGCAAAAGAAGAGTTCAGTCTGCGTCAAATTGATGCCTTGTTCCAGCCTGTCTCGCCTGAACAGGAAATGAGCCCTGAAACACTTGTCACGCACTCACCGCGGCCTGGCAGCACGTCGCAATCCGGCAAGACGGGTGTGCTGGTGGTGGGCGTAGGATCCCTGATGACACAGCTGGCACGGTGCTGCAGACCCGCTCCCCCGGACCAGATCAGCGGTTTTGTAACACGGGGCAGAGGGGTGTCCATCCATCGTCAGGACTGCTCGAGTTATGCGGCACTCGCCACCCGACAGCCCGAACGTGTGATCGACGTGGCCTGGGGCCAGACGGTCGCCGGAACCGTCTATCCGGTTGACTTGAGTATTCGCTCGCAGGATCGACCTGGTCTGCTGCGCGATCTGTCAGAAGTGTTTTCTCGTCTGAAACTCAATGTGGTGGCCGTCAATACACAAAGTAAAGCCTCTATTGCCAATATGGGATTTACGGTTGAAATCCATGATGGGGCTGAACTTGGTCGGGCGCTGGCCGCCTTGTCAGAGGTGTCTGGTGTGATTTCTGCCCAGCGCCACTAAGGAATCCATTTCCTCTCGGTTTTGCCCTGTCAGACTGCTAAAATCAGCTCTTCGCTATGGTGCGAATGTGGAGATTTCGTCTTGAAACCCTATGATTTTCCTGATGCCAAAGGTCATTTTGGCCCCTATGGTGGTGTGTTCGCTGCAGAAACTCTGATGCAGGCGATAGAAGAACTGCGTCTGTCGTATGAGCAATATCGTAACGATCCCGAGTTTTTGGCCGAATTTCATTACGAGCTTAAACATTTTGTGGGTCGTCCAACACCCGTTTACCACGCGCGCCGCTGGTCCGAAGAGCTCGGTGGCGCACAGATCTGGTTCAAGCGCGAAGACTTGAACCATACCGGTGCACACAAGATCAATAACAGCCTGGGGCAGGCACTGCTTGCCCGCCGCATGGGTAAAAAACGCATCATCGCTGAGACCGGCGCAGGCCAGCATGGCGTTGCAACCGCGACGGTGTGCGCACGCTATGGCATGGAATGTGTGGTGTACATGGGCAGCGAAGACGTCAAGCGTCAGTCGCCTAATGTGTTTCGGATGAAGTTGCTTGGCGCAACGGTCGTGCCGGTCGAGTCCGGTTCAAAGACCCTGAAAGATGCCCTGAACGAAGCTATGCGCGACTGGGTGACCAACGTTGACAATACCTTCTACATTATTGGCACGGTTGCAGGTCCCCATCCCTATCCGATGATGGTGCGTAACTTTCATTCGGTGATTGGCAAGGAGTCAATCGAACAGATGCCATTGTATGCAGGCCGTCAGCCTGACTACGTGCTGGCATGTGTGGGTGGTGGCTCCAACGCGATGGGGATTTTCCATCCTTATATTCCCTATCAGGATGTCAGGCTGGTCGGTGTAGAAGCTGCCGGCGATGGCATCGAAACAGGCAGGCATTCGGCCTCTCTGACCCAGGGCAGTGTCGGTGTATTGCATGGCAACCGCACCTATGTGCTGCAAGACGAAAATGGACAGGTTGCAGAAACGCACTCTGTCTCGGCAGGTCTGGATTACCCGGGAGTAGGTCCCGAGCATGCCTGGCTCAAAGACAGTGGCCGTGCCTCTTATGTCAGTGTGACGGATGACGAAGCGCTTGCCTCCTTTCACCACTGTTGCCAGATTGAGGGCATTATTCCGGCGCTCGAGACATCGCATGCACTGGCTTATGCCGCAAAGCTTGCTCCGACGCTGTCAAAGGATCAGATCATTCTGGTCAATTTGTCAGGTCGCGGTGACAAAGATATCAACACCGTCGCGACCCGCGCCGGCCTTGTGCTTTAAAGGTTTTCAGACTCATGGCTCAACATCCTGACCGCATTGCCGCGGCCTTTGCACGCGCAGCACAGCAAAAACGTGCGGCGCTGATCCCCTATATCGCTGCGGGCAACCCGCTGCCTGAATCCACCGTCCCGCTGATGCATGCACTGGTCAAGTCCGGAGCCGATATCATCGAACTCGGAATCCCTTTCTCGGATCCGATGGCTGATGGTCCGGTGATTCAGCGTGCGGCCGAGCATGCAATTGCACAAGGCATTGGTTTGCGTCATGTGCTTGAAATGGTTGCTGCCTTTCGTCACGAGGATGCCGTGACCCCTGTCGTGTTGATGGGTTACGCGAATCCAATTGAACGAATGGGTCAAAAAGCCTTTGCCGAACAAGCCGCTCAGGCGGGTATCGACGGATTGTTGACGGTTGATTATCCACCCGAAGAAATCGGTGATTTTTTGCAACTGCTTGATCAGCACAACATCGCTCCGATCTTTCTGCTGGCACCGACCTCAACCGAAGCGCGTATCCGTGCGGTTGGCAAGATAGCACGTGGCTATGTTTATTACGTCTCACTCAATGGTGTCACGGGAGCCGGTAATCTTGACACCACCGATGTGGCAACCCGCCTCAAGGGTATTCGCAAACATGTTGCACTGCCCGTTGGTGTGGGTTTCGGCATCAGTGACGCCGCCAGTGCGCAGCGTGTCAGCCTGGTAGCAGATGCCGTGGTGATTGGCAGCAAACTGATCGACACCATGACAAAAGCCTGCGCCAACTTGCCAGTTGCACAGCAGTCCCAGGCAGCCATCGATGCGGGTGCTGGCTGGCTGCACGGCATTTCTGAGGCCATTGCTGTTGCGCGTCCCGAGGGTCATGTCGTGAGCCCATTGGAGCAAACAGTATGAGCTGGCTCGGCAAACTCATTCCTCCGCGCATGAATAAAGTACAGAATACCGAGTCAGTCGCGCGGCGTGTACCAGAAGGTCTTTGGGTCAAATGCCCCTCTTGCGAGTCGGTGCTCTACAACGAGGATCTGGCTGCAAATCTGCACGTGTGTCCAAAGTGCGATCACCATATGCGGATTGGTGCGCGTGTGCGTATCGAATCCTTGCTCGATATCGAAGGGCGGGTTGAGATCGGTGCAAACACCCGTTCAATGGATCCCCTTAAGTTTAAAGACTCACGCAAGTATCCCGAGCGTCTCCAAGAAGCCATCAGTCAGACAGGCGAGTCCGATGCGCTGGTGGTCGTGAGTGGTGCGATCCGCAGTGTGCAGTGTGTGCTGGCCTGCTTTGAGTTTCAGTTCATGGGTGGCTCAATGGGATCAGTGGTCGGCGAGCGTTTTGTACGCGGCGTTCAGGCTGCAATCGATCAGCGTGTCCCTTTCATTTGCGTGGCTGCTTCTGGTGGCGCACGCATGCAGGAAAGTCTGTTTTCCCTGATGCAGATGGCAAAGACAAATGCCATGCTGACCCGGCTTGCCGAAGTCAAAATGCCTTTTATCAGCATTCTGACGGATCCGACGATGGGTGGCGTGTCCGCCAGCTTTGCCTTTATGGGTGATGTGGTGATTGGCGAACCCAAAGCCCTGATTGGCTTTGCAGGTCCACGCGTGATTGAACAGACGGTACGTGAAAAACTTCCTGAAGGCTTTCAGCGGTCAGAATTTTTACAGCAAAAAGGCGCCATCGATATGGTCCTTGATCGTCGTCAGTTGCGCGAAGAGCTTGCCCGTTTAATGGCGATCATGACGGGGCAGCCTGCAGATACGACAACCACTGCCTAGTCGTCTGTCTGGTTTGAGGTTTGCAGGGCGGCTACCACGCCCTGCGTCCTGAGCAGGTAAAGCTGGCTGGCAATTTCAGTCACCAGCAGTGGCGTGTTTGTGGACTCCAGGCAGGCAAATACCGGTGCAAAGTTGCAAAGTGCTCGCGCAAGCCTCGTGCACTCTTTCATGCATGCCCCATCAGTGATTGAACGTGCTGAGGGCAAGCCCAGGTGCTGTTGCAAGACATGCCCAAGCGGATCCTGAATTTCAAACACTAGACCGTCCTGATCGAACCCTTCCAGATAACGCAGCCATGCTGCCAGGCACAGTGCAAGATGTGAAATGGATCGGCCTGCCGTGAGCTGATCTCCAAGCGTGCCGAGCCAGCGCTGTGGGATTTTTTGCGAACCATCCATCGCGATTTGCTGGGTGCGGTGCGCCAGGGCAGGGTTGGCAAAACGTTCAAGCAAACTCTTTCTATAACCCGCAATATCGAGTCCTGGTAAGGCAGGTAGCGTAGGTTCGATCTCTTTACGCATGAGCGTATCAAGAAAGTACTGTAATGCAGGTTGACCGACAGCGACATCCACTGTGTGCCAGCCAGCAAGTGCGCCCAGATAGGCAATGCATGAGTGTGTGCCATTGACCATGCGCAGTTTCAGGGTTTCCCATGGTGCTGCTGTGGTGACAAATCTGGCGCCACCCAGGTTCCAGTCGGGCCGCCCTCCAGCAAAGTCATCCTCGATGGCCCAATCCAGAAAAGGCTCACCGATGACCGGCCAGGCATCTGTCAGACCCAGCGTTGCAGAAATATACTGTCGATCGGTTGCAGTCGTCCGAGGAACAATCCTGTCCACCATCGAACACGGAAATGTACATGTTGAACCAATCCACTGTGCCAGTGCTGGGTCCACCTTTTCTGCAAAATCCAGAATCAGTTTTTTAAGCAAATGACCATTTGACGGGAGATTGTCCAGCGACATGAGCGTCAACGGACCGTTGCCTGTCGCATGGCGCTGCTGCAGTCCATAAACGATGAAACCCACGGCGGTTCTCGGCGAGGCAGGGGTGTGCAGGTCATGCACAATGTCAGGGTGATCAAACTGTAGAGATCCGTCGGCAGGATGTTGACAATAACCTTTCTCGGTGATGGTCAGGCTCACGATACGGGTGTTTTGCGCTGCAATCTGGCGCAACACCGTATCCGGATCTTCAGGGGCGACTAGCACCTGCATGATGCAACCAATCACCTGCAACTGTTCACGTGACGCACCGTCCGGATCTGCGTCACGGATTGCCAGTGTGTAAAGCCCATCTTGCGGATTCAGCGCATCTCGGGTATCTGGCTGGCGCAGAGATACCCCCACGATTCCCCAGCGCATGTCCTGCGCAGCGGATATCGCTGCTTCATTCACCGGCGCCAGGTGCGCGCGCATGAACGCGCCAATTCCAAAGTGAACAATGCCAGCCTTCAGTTCATTGCGATCGTATTGCGCACACCTGACCTGTTTGGGGAGATGGTCCAGCGTGCTTGTATGCAATCTTTGTGTTGATGGACAGTCAGTCAATTTCGTCTACCAGTTCCACAGGGTGCCGTCATGCTGCTGGCGGTTGACCGGCAGATACGCACGTTTGTAAGGATATTTGCTTGCAAGTTTCTCATCGATCTCTACGCCATGTCCGGGAACATCGCCTGGATACATGAAGCCCTTATCAAAGGTATATGCGTGTGGAAACACAGCATCTGTCAGCGTGGTGTGTGGCATATGTTCCTGTATGCCAAAGTTCGGTACCCACAGATCAAAGTGCAGGGCTGCACCCATGCATATCGGTGATAAATCGGTTGCTCCGTGCGAACCTGTGCGCACCTGATGTAGTGCTGCAAGGTCAGCGATGCGGCGCAAATGTGTAATTCCGCCTGCGTGTACAACCGTCGTGCGGATGTAATCAATCAACTGGTTCTGGATCAAGTCCTTGCAATCCCAGATCGAGTTAAATACTTCACCTACAGCAAGCGGCGTCGTGGTGTGCTGACGGATGAGTCTGAAGGCTTCCTGATTTTCGGCTGGTGTGGCATCTTCAATCCAGAACATGCGATAGGGTTCAAGATCCTTGCCCAGACGTGCCGCCTCGATGGGGGTCAACCTGTGGTGGACATCGTGTAGCAGGTGATGCTCCCAGCCGACCGCCTCGCGAATCGCCTCAAAGAGTTTGGGCGTATGTCGCATGTATTTTTCAGTGGACCAGTCATGTTCGGAAGGCAGGTCAGCATCGGCAGGCTCATAAAATGTTGTGCCTTTGCCCACGCCATAGACCTTGTCCAGACCCGGTACACCACTTTGTGCACGGATGGCCGTATAGCCCATCTCGGCATGGCGCTGGACCTCCTCAACCGTGTGTGAGATGTCGCTGCCATTCGCATGGCAATAAACCAT
>CANCOC010000019.1 GCA_947379755.1 Alcaligenaceae bacterium
GTACGCAACAGCGTAGGCATGGCTTTTCACCCTGTCACCAAAAAACTCTGGTTTACAGAACATGGTCGTGACTGGATGGGTGAAGACGGCCCGAACGATGAGCTCAATGTCCTGAACAAAGAAGGCGAAAACTTTGGTTTTCCATTCTGTCATCAGGGCGATACACCAGACCCTGAATATGGCAAGTTCAATACTTGCGCCATGAGCACACCGCCAGTACTCAAACTTGGTGCACACGTCGCGCCTCTGGGTATGCGCTTTTACACAGGCAACATGTTTCCTGCCGAGTACAAGAACAACATCTTTATCGCACGCCATGGTTCCTGGAACCGTAGCACCAAACAAGGCTACGATGTGATGCGTGTGGTACTCGATGCCAACGGCAAGGTCACCAAGTACGAGCCCTTCCTGACCGGCTTCCTGACAGATGACAAGGCTGATCCTCCGATGTGGGGCCGTCCTGTTGACGTGCAATTGCTCGGTGATGGATCGATGCTTGTTTCTGATGACTATAACGGCGTGATCTATCGCGTCAGCTACAAAAAATAATGATCACTCTACACTCAGTAAAATCAGTCGCAGTGGCGCAGTTAGCCGCTGCGGCTTTTTTAATATTCCCTCTTGCTTCCAATGCGGCGGATATTGAAGCGGGTCGTGCGCGTGCACAAACCTGCATCGCCTGTCACGGGCCAGGTGGCAATTCAATCGATCCAGTCATTCCTTCTCTGGCAGGACAGCCCGAACAGGCCATCACTACTGCTCTGTATCAGTTCAGGGAAGGCAATCGAAAAAATCCAGTCATGTCGCCCCTTGCGGCAGACCTGAGCAATGCTGACATGAATGACCTGGCGGCCTATTTCGAATCTGAAAAACGCACCGCGCCTACCCATCAGACACAAGCAGAAAATCTTGTACTGGGCCCCACGCTTGCCAAGCAATACAACTGCACGCAGTGTCATGGTCCGGCATTCATGGGCATCCAGCACATTCCACGCCTGGCTGGCCAGCAACACGATTACCTGCTGGCACAATTACGCAGCTTCAGGGCAGCGACACGCGCAGACATGGATGGCACCATGACGTCTGCAGTGAGCCGCCTGACAGATCCGGAAATTGTAGTACTGGTTGACTACATTTCCGGTCTGGGCACAAAGTAAAAGTTAACGGCGACCTGCGCGATCCTGTGGGCCACCACGATTGCCCTCTTCGCCACGTGTCAAGCCTGGACCGGCTGCACCGGCACCCGCGCCTGGCCTGGCTCCTGCACCTGGCGCACCGACTCCAGGTGCACCGACGCCTGGTGCGGCACCCACTCCGGGTGCGCCTACGCCGGGTGCGCCCACGCCAGGCGCAACGCCTACTCCGGGTGCGCCCGCCCCAACACCTGGCACGACACCGACACCAGGTGCGCCACGATCAACCGGACGCACGACACAGCCAACAGGCACACCGGGTCCATTGCAATACACAACAGCAGAAGCTGTCTGTGCGCACAGGGCAAGCCCCAGGCATGCCAGTGTTTTAACTAGCGTAGAAATTTGTTTCATATCGACCCCTTGTTGTGTGTCACCCTTTTTAATCCAAAACTGATCGGGATGTCCGTCATATTCTGGCAAATACTGTCAATATGAATCATAGTGATCAATTGAAAAAATAGCCCCATTTTTTGCAGAAATATTTGTGACACCGAATTTTGATTGAAATATGACGTAATACTCAATTAATTAGTAAAATAGTCAACTATTCCTCACTTTTTCAAGGCCTCTCAGCATGACCGCTCGCACAACGTGTAATCGCCTTCAAGTTGCAACTGTTCTGTACCGTTTCATTGAAGACAAAGTCTTGCCTGGTACTGGTGTAGATAGCGCCGCCTTCTGGAAAGGATTTGATGCGCTGGTTAACGATCTGACGCCTAAAAACGCTGCACTGCTCAAAGAACGTGATCGCATTCAGAGCGAAATGGATGCCTGGCATCGCGCCCACCCCGGCCCGATTGGTGACATGACGGCATACCGTAAACAGCTTGAGTCAATTGGGTATCTGGTACCGGCTCCTGCAGATGCGATCGCAACGACCACAAATGTCGACGCTGAACTCGCCTTGCAGGCAGGTCCTCAGCTGGTCGTGCCCGTCCTCAATGCCCGCTACGCCCTGAACGCGGCCAACGCCCGCTGGGGTTCGCTGTATGACGCACTGTATGGTACGGACGCAATTCCTGAAGCCGGCGGAGCTACAAAATCGAGTGCGGACGGCAAAGGCTATAACCCTGTTCGCGGTGCAAAAGTCATTGCCTTTGGTCGTGACTTTCTAGATCAGGCAGCACCACTTGCCAAGGGTTCACACCGAGATGCAACGCTCTACTCTGTTCAGGATGGCAAATTAACAGTCGCACTCAAAGACGGCAGCAGCACGGGCCTGGCAGTTGCCGGGCAACTCGTAGGCTACCAGGGACAACCAGCGGCTCCGTCAGCGATCCTGCTGGGCAATCACGGCATCCATATCGACATACAAATTGACAATTCCAGAGGCATCGGCAAAGACGATGCTGCCGGGGTCAACGACATTGTGCTCGAATCTGCTCTTTCCACGATTCTGGATCTCGAAGACTCGGTTGCAGTGGTCGATGCCGATGACAAAGTACTTGCGTATGACAACTGGCTTGGCATCCTGAAAGGCACCCTGGTTGAAAGCGTGACCAAAAATGGCAAAACGTTTAATCGCACACTGAATCCAGATCGCACATACACCGCGGCAGTGGGCGCAAACAATGCCAGGGACGGCGTCGTGACCTTGCATGGTCGTTCTCTTTTATTCCTGCGCAACGTCGGCCACCTGATGACCAACCCGGCGATTCTGGATGGCAACGGTCATGAGATATTTGAAGGCCTGCTTGATGCAATGATTACCGTGACCATTGCAATGCATGACATTAACCGTAACAAAGAACATGCTTTTGGTAACTCACGTACCGGTTCGGTCTATATCGTCAAACCCAAGATGCACGGCCCTGCCGAAGTTGCCTTTGCCAACGAACTGTTTGGTCGGGTTGAGCAGGTGCTCGGATTGCCTGTCAACACAGTCAAGCTTGGCATCATGGACGAAGAGCGGCGTACAAGTGTCAATCTCAAGGCTTGTATCAACGAGGCGCGTGCACGCGTGGCGTTCATCAATACAGGCTTCCTGGATCGAACGGGCGACGAAATGCATACAGCCATGTATGCAGGCCCAATGATTCGCAAAGGCGACATGAAGTCGAGCGCCTGGCTGTCGGCTTATGAGCGCAGCAACGTCCTGACGGGTTTGTCATGCGGTTTGCGTGGTCGTGCACAGATCGGCAAAGGAATGTGGGCCATGCCTGATCTGATGGCTGCAATGCTTGAACAGAAAATCGCACATCCCAAGGCGGGTGCAAACACCGCATGGGTTCCCTCACCTACAGCGGCCACCCTGCATGCGCTGCACTACCATCAGGTCAAGGTTGACGAGATCCAGAAGGCACTCGAAAAAACTGACGCCCCGGTTGAGATTGATCGGCTGCTCAATGAAATTTTACAAGTGCCTGTTGCCACAAATCCTTCCTGGTCAGCCACTGATATCCAGCAAGAACTCGACAATAACGCACAAGGCATTCTAGGCTATGTGGTGCGCTGGATCGATCAGGGTGTGGGATGTTCAAAAGTCCCTGACATTCATAACGTGGGCCTCATGGAAGATCGTGCGACGCTGCGTATCTCCAGTCAGCATATGGCCAACTGGCTATTGCATGGCATTGTGACGCGCGACCAGGTGAACGAAACCTTTCAGCGAATGGCCAAAATCGTGGACCAACAAAATGCAGCTGATCCACTCTATCAGCCCATGGCTGGACACTTTGATACCTCCGCCGCCTATCAGGCGGCGTGCGACCTCGTCTTTAAAGGTCTGGAGCAACCGAGTGGGTATACAGAGCCGCTCCTGCATGCATGGCGCCTGAAGGTCAAGGCACAACGCTAAATTTCTGCCGCAGTCTAACTCGCATCCATGCCGCCTCATATTTGCATGTCTTAGGAAAAAAATGAACGCACCCGTCCCAATGCTCAACACAACAAAAATGCTTGCAGATGTCAGTCAGGCATGGGACGGGGATCTTGTTCAGCAGATCAGCGACTATATTGAGATTCCCGCCAAATCTCCGGCCTTTGATCCAAACTGGGAAAAATCCGGCTTCCTCGAACTGGTCATTCAGCGCGCGGCCACCTGGATTGCAGCACAAAAAGTCCCCGGACTGACGACTGAAATCATCCGCTTGCCAGGCCGCACGCCTGTTTTATTTTTTGAAGTTGCCGCCACCCGCGCCCACACGCCGGGCAGCCAGACTGTCTTGATGTATGGCCATCTTGACAAGCAGCCTGAATTTGATGGCTGGCGGGCGGGTCTTGGACCCTGGACCCCTAAATATATCGACGGCAAACTCTACGGGCGCGGCAGCGCGGATGACGGCTATGCAACCTATGCAGCAATCACCGCTATTCAAGCCCTTAAAGCTCAGCATACTGAACACCCGCGTATCGTGGGCGTGATCGAAACCTGTGAAGAAAGTGGCTCACCGGACTTGCTTCCATACATCGAAGCTCTCAGACCCCGGCTGGGTGATATTGGACTAGTCATCTGCCTGGATAGTGGTGCAGGCAACTATGATCAGCTATGGCTCACGACGAGTTTGCGCGGCATGGCGGCAGGGGTGCTAAAAGTCGAAATTCTGACCGAAGGTATTCACTCGGGCGACGCCTCAGGACTGGTTCCGTCAAGCTTCAGAATTATGCGCCATGTCCTGGACCGGCTCGAAGATAGTGAAACCGGGCGTTTGCTGCCAAAGAGCTTCCATTGTGAAATCCCCGCAGACAGAATGATTCAGGCCAGGGCAACTGCAGCGATTCTTGGCGAAGAAATATACAAACGTTTCCCATGGGCACATCATGACTGCGGCGGCTCCAGTCTCGTTGCCATTCCGACAACGCTTGACCCGTGTGAGGCCCTGGTGCGCCGGACCTGGATGCCGACCCTGAGCGTGACAGGAGCCGAAGGATTTCCCGCATTAAAAGACGCAGGCAATGTGCTGCGTCCCTACACCGCCTTCAAACTCAGCCTGCGACTGCCTCCTTTAATTGATGCGGCAGCAGCTGTTGCTGAGCTCAAGACGCTGCTCGAAGACAATGCACCTTATCAGGCAAAGGTGACATTTCAATCCGAAAGCGCCTCCAGCGGCTGGAATGCGCCAGCCATTGCCCCCTGGTTCGAGCACGCCCTGAATCAGGCAAGCCAGGCGCACTTTCAGGCGCCAGTAGGCCATATCGGACAAGGTGGGACGATTCCCCTCATGAATCTACTCAGTCAAGGCTTTCCAAAAGCTCAAATGATGGTTTGTGGCGTGCTAGGCCCAAAATCCAATGCGCACGGACCCAACGAATTTTTGCACGTGGGCTATGCAAAGCGGCTAACAGCGGCGGTGGGCCAGATTATTGCCCAGATGCCTTAGCCACCGCATGTGCGAGCAATTAAGAGGTTTACTATCATCGCAGTGTTTAAAATTAACTGTCGTAGTGCAAGCGGTTTTTTTCTGCGCTGTTGACCCGCTATTCAAAATTTGATGTACGACCCCACAGGTAAAACCAATGACTGATTCCACCACAGAAAATATCAATGCTTATACGATTGACGGCGACCTGCTTAAGGTCATCATCAACGGCGAGGGCCAGTACTCGATCTGGCCTGCAAAAAAAGAAACACCTGCTGGCTGGAAGGAATGCGGTTTTTCAGGCTCAAAAACAGAATGTTCAGACTATGTCGATGCCAACTGGACAGACATGCGTCCTCTCAGCCTGCAAAAGGCCATGCAAAAAACAACGCATTGAGCGGCACCTAGCAAGAACTGAGGTGACTTGACACGTCAGGCACCGATAAGTAAAAAGCATGGGGAGTCACCGGATACGTCATACTGACTGATTCGGGGGCTCCCCATAATTTTTGCGAGACGATCTAAAAATGACACTGCAAGCCTCCCTCATTATTCGTAACGGTATGCTCGTCGATGGTACCGGCAATGCGCCCTATCACGGCGATATCAAAATTGTCGATGGAACAATCACCGAAGTCGGTCAAGTCACAGGCTCAGCTGATGAAGAGATTGATGCTAAAGGCATGCTCGTCACGCCGGGCTTTGTTGATATTCATACACACTACGACGGCCAGGTCACCTGGAGCCACCAGCTCGCCTCTTCCTCGCAACTCGGTGTCACCACGGTGGTGATGGGAAACTGCGGGATCGGCTTCGCGCCCTGCTTGCCTGAGCATCGTGCCATCATGATGCGTCTGATGGAGGGAGTGGAAGACATTCCTGGAGTCGTGCTGGCAGAAGGCCTTCCCTGGAACTGGCAAACGTTCCCGCAATATCTGGATGCACTTGAGGCCAGAAATTACGATGCGGATATCGCCACGCAGATTGGACACGCGCCTTTGCGTATTCATGTCATGGGGGATCGTGGAGCGGCCCGTGAGCCTGCAACAGAGTCGGACATCGCAGCGATGGCGCAACTCGCAGGCGAAGCCGTTCAGGCGGGTGCACTGGGATTTAGCACCTCGCGCACGATCCTGCATAAAAGTAGCGATGGCTCAAGCACTCCGACACTGGGAGCGGCTGAAAAAGAACTGGCTGGCATTGCTCTGGGTCTGAAAAAAGTCGGCCTCGGTACCCTGCAACTGGTGACAGACTTTGATGATGTCGATTCTGAGTTTGCGATGTTGCGCCGGATCGTCGAGCAGTCCGGTCGTCCCCTGTCGCTCACTCTGCTTCAACACGAACATCTGCCAGACCGCTGGCGCCGTGTCATGGCACTGATGCACGAGGCCACAGATGCAGGGCTCAAGATGAAAGCACAAGTTGGTGCTCGCCCGGTAGCCCTGATTTTTAGCTTTGCCCTGTCGCTCTGCCCCTTTTCCCAACTGCCGACGTATGAGTCGCTCAAGGATTTACCGGCGCAAGAACGACTCGCCAAACTGAGAGACCCCGCTGTGCGTGCCAGTATTCTTGCCGAAGAACACCAGGAGGCGATGTACAAGCGACGTGTTGCCAACTTTGAAAACCTGTACCCGCTAGGTGATCCGCCTGAATATGAGCCAAGCCCCGACAGCTGTATTGCTGCGATCGCGCAGCGCCTGGGCAAGCCCGCTGCAGAAGTCGCCTACGATATCCTTCTTGGGCAGGAAGGCCAGGCCATGCTCTACCGCCCGCTTTACAACTACTTCGACCAGAACCTGGAGGTCGTGCGCGAGATGTTGCTCGATCGTGACACAGTACCTGGCCTGTCCGATGGAGGTGCCCATTACGGATTTATCTGTGATGCGAGCTTTCCAACCTATCTGCTAACGCATTGGGCGCGGGATCGAACACGCGGAGAAAAAATCCCTCTAGAGCAACTGGTGAAATGGCAGACACAGGATACGGCTGCAACAGTCGGACTGCATGATCGCGGTCTGCTGCTACCGGGCTACAAGGGCGACGTCAATATTATCGATTTCGAAAACCTGCATTTGCATGCTCCAAAGATTGTGCATGACTTACCAGCTGGCGGGCGTCGTCTGGGTCAGAAGGCCGAGGGGTACCGGGCAACGATTGTGTCCGGCGTGGTGACCTATCGTGATGGCGTCGCGACCGGTGCGCTGCCCGGACGACTGATCCGTGGTGCGCAAAAAATTTAATACTTTATATACATACCAACAATAATTATCGGAGATATGGCATGGCGATTTATGAACTGCGTACTTATACTGCGACCGTCGGCAAAATGAGTGAAATCGTTGCACTCTACCAAACGCTTGGCTGGCCGGCGCTTTCAAAGCATCCAGACAGACTATGCGGCTATTTCACAGGCGATATAGGCGCCATCAATCAAATTATCCATTTGTGGAAATTCAATGATGATGCAGATCGTCGCAGCTTTTGGACTGCTGTATTTGCAGATCCGGAGTTCATGGCATTTGCAAAACAATTGCGACCCTTGCTGCAGTTACAGGAAAACAAGCTAATGCTGGCTGCTCCCTGGGGACCTCAAGTCTGAAGGTGTTGCGCCGCACCAAACCGAGAAACCAACCTCTCATACCCATACATCTAGGGTAATGACTGACAGGGCAAACCCCCATGATTTCAAGTCTCATTGCTTAAAAATTTCATTGATAATGTACGCAGCTTAAACAAGCAGCTGTGCCCTTGAGATCAGTCTGAAAGAATCGTCGCAAAGCGGTCGCTCGACTCATTGGCCGCAGTGCAACCGCCTAACATCCCGCCAAGAGGATGGGCAGATCTTTGGAGGCAAGGTGACAAATTTTATTGTGATTAATTTCCAGGTGCTGTTTTCCGGGCTCGCGCTCGGATCCATCTACGCCCTGGTCGCACTCGGCTTCGTGCTGATTATCCGTGCCACAAACGTGGTGAACTTCGCGCAAGGTGACTTTGCCATGCTGGGCGGATTTTCCATGGTGGCCTTTCTCGCCGCCGGAGCACCCTACTGGCTGGCAATCCCTCTTTCTCTTCTTGCCATGGGCGTGTTTGGACTGATCTTCAATCTGGGCGTGTATTACCCATTGCGTCACCGCTCATTCCTGCCAGTCATCATCAGTACGCTTGGCGCGTCAATTTTCATGCAGAACACCGTTCTGTATTTTTTTGGCCCCCAACCCCGTCCGATGGAAAAAGTATTCAAAACATCAGGCATCGAGGTCGGTGGGGTATTCATGGATACCCAGTATCTGACGATTCTTGGCGTCACAGTCATCGCAGTTGCCTTTCAATATTTTTTATTTGAACGCACTCTGTTTGGCAAGAAGCTGCAAGCGGTATCTCAGGACAAGGACATGGCAAGACTCGTAGGCATTCCTGTGGCCACGATGATTGCTTTTACCTTTATCTACAGTGCGGTGCTCGGTGGTGTCGCCGGCATTCTGGTCTCACCCGTGCTGTTCGTTTCAATAGGTATGGGCTCGATCATCGCGCTCAAGGCTTTTTCTGCAACAATCATTGGCGGCTTTGGTGATGTAACAGGTTCGATTGTCGGTGCCTTGCTGCTCGGTGTTGTTGAAAGTTTTGGTGCGCACTATATTTCAGTACCTTACAAAGATGCCTTTGCTTTCCTGCTCTTGTTCATCTTCCTGCTCCTGAGACCTCAGGGTATTTTCGGTGAAAAGATTTCGGAAAAAGCATGAAAAAAATTCTTGTACTTCTCGCCCTTGGCATACTGGTTGCCACACTGCCCTACTACATCAAGATTTCGCCGTACATCCTGAATATTTTCATGCAGGCGGCAACCTATTCGATCGCGGTGCTCGGCATGACCGTGGTGCTTGGTTATACCGGGCAGATCAACCTGGCACAGGCAACATTCTTTGGTCTTGGCGCCTATGCGGTCGGTCTGGGTACTGTTGATGCAGGACTGAATTTCTGGATCACGCTCGCCCTTGGAGTTGCCGTGGCGACCATCTCAGGCTTTATTCTGGGACTGACGACATTGCGCCTCAAAGGCCATTATCTGGCGATGATCACGATCAGCTTTCAACAGATCTTTGACCTGGTGCTCAACAACTGGATCGACTTCACACACGGACCGGATGGTATCGCAAGCATCGCACGCCCTTCGGTATTTGGCTACACGCTCAACGACGACCGCGCCTATCTGCTGATGTGCGCGGTGGTGTTGTATGGCGTCATTTATTTTGTCTGGCGACTGCCCCAGACTAGCACCGGTCGCTCCATGCGCGCGATTCGTGAAAATGAGCTCGCAGCAGAAGTCACGGGTGTCAATAGCCTGAAAATCAAAGTGATTGCCTTCACGATCAGTGCAGGTCTGGCGGGACTGGGGGGTGCGCTCTATGCCGCAGGCTTTGCCTATATCAGTCCGGATAATTTCAACTTTGCACGTTCGGTCGAGTTCCTGACCATGGTCTTGCTTGGAGGCGCGCAATCCGCCTTTGGCGGCGTACTCGGCACCAGTTTGCTGATCCTCCTGCCAGAGTGGCTGCGTTTTCTCAAGGAAGTCTACCTTGCTGCGTATGGTCTGGCAGTGATCCTGATCATGGTCTTCCTGCCCACTGGTATCTGGGGGCTGATCAGCTCTCAGGCTGCCAAATACAGGAAAATTCCTCCCGTCGATATTGATGCTATTGAGCCGCTGGATGTGACCGTACCGATTACCGACCCAGCCCCCATCCTGATCCTTGAAAATGTGCAAAAACACTTTGGCGGAGTCAAGGCCGTTGATGGACTCAACATCAAGGTCGCCCGCGGCACCGTGCATGCGCTGATCGGACCGAATGGCTCAGGCAAGACGACCACTCTCAATGTGCTCAGTGGCATTTACAAATCCACGGCAGGCAAAATGACCTTTGATGGTCAGGACATCACCGCGTTTGCACCATATGAACGCGCCGGTCTCGGAATGGGCCGAACCTTCCAGAACATCCGTTTGTTCCCGGCCTTGTCTGTGGTTGAAAACGTCATGGTCGGTGCGCAAAGAGAAAACAATCCCATTGCCCCCGGACAGGCGGCCCTGCGTGCACGCGCACTCTCTGCCCTGAAGTTTGTCGGTATGGCTGAGAATGCAGAAGTCATCGTGCAAAACCTCCCGTATGGTCATCAGCGTCTGGTTGAAATCGCCCGCGCGCTGGCAGGCCATCCAAAATTCCTGCTGCTGGATGAACCCGCTGCGGGTTTGAACCAGACCGAAAAACAGGAACTGGTTGAATTGCTCAAACGACTGCGTGGACATGGCCTGACGATATTCCTGATTGAGCATGATATTGGCTTGATCGAACAGGTTTCTGACCGGATCACGGTGCTCAATTTTGGCAAACAGATTGCCGAAGGTGAACCTGATTATGTGTTGCATCATCCCGATGTGATTACTGCTTACTTGGGGGAGAGCTCACATGGCGCTGCTTGAACTTAATAATGTCGAAAGCTTTTATGGCAACGTGCAGGCGCTCAAGGGTGTTTCATTGCATGTCAATCAAGGTGAAATCGTCACGCTGCTCGGTGCAAACGGTGCCGGCAAGAGCACGACCCTGCGCAGCATCTCAGGACTTGTTTCAGTGACCCGCGGCGATATTCTGTTTGATGGCCAGACGGTACTGAATATTCCATCCGAAAAAATTGTCAGTCGCGGCATTGCACATGTGCCAGAAGGAAGACGTATTTTTCCTGGTCTGACAGTCAAAGAGAACATCATGATCGGCAGCTCGGCACGCCGAAATGTCAGTCGTGCACAACTTGAGTCCGAAGTCGAAGAAATGTTCGAAATATTTCCGCCTCTGGAGCGACTATCCAAGTCGCTTGGGTGGAGCCTGTCGGGTGGAGAACAGCAGATGCTAGCTGTTGCGCGGGGGCTGATGTCCAAGCCTAAACTGCTTCTGCTGGACGAACCTTCACTCGGACTGGCTCCAATCATTGTTCAGCAGCTCTTTGCAACGATCCGCAAAATCAGGGAGCGTGGCATGACAATTTTGCTGGTGGAACAAAATGCCAACATGGCACTGTCGGTTGCCGACCGTGGCTATGTGCTTGTAACCGGGCAGTTAACGGTCGAAGGCACGCCTGATCAGCTGTTGAACAATGACGAAGTTCGCTCGGCATATCTGGGTGGTGGCAAAAAAAGTTAAGTTTCTTTGATGTTGGTGTGTATCGATGTATTAAAAATTATTCATTAAAAGATGGATCGAAACAGGCTTGGCAAATTCTATTTTTTTGACCTGGCAATTTTTCAGGTATTTCAGGAGACATAAATTGAAAACAAAATTCTTTTCCCTCGGTGCTGCTGCGGCACTGGTTGCCCTGTCGCTGAACGTACAGGCGGCGGATCCCATCAAGTTCGGAATGATGGCAGAAAGCACGGGGCCGAATGCCGAGGCGGGCATTTACCAGGTCAATGGTGCGAAGATGGCCGTTGAAGAAATCAACGCTGCGGGTGGCGTCCTGGGACGTCCGCTCGAACTGCGTGCAGAAGATAATCAGAGTACCAACCCCGGTTCAGTACTTGCGATTTCAAAGCTCACCAGTGCGGGTGATATGACCGCCCTGATCGGTTCAGTTCGTAGCACACAGATCCAGGCCGTTGCCCCCACCGTTGCCAAGGCAGGTTTGCCCATGGTCATTGGCGGAACAGACTACAGTCTGACTCATGTCAACAACCCATGGATCTTCCGTGCGCGCCCAAATGACGGTTACTCCGCAAAAGTGATTGCTGATTTTGGTGTTAACACACTCAAGCTCAAAAAATGGGCCATTGTGCATTCAACAGATGCTTTTGGTAACGGCGGCAAAAACAATCTGGTTGAGTCACTCAAAGAGCTCGGCATCACACCTGTGCTGGTTCAAGGCTTCACCAGCAACTCGCAGGATTTCACCCCGATCGTTCTTGCCATCAAGCAGTCTGGTGCAGATGTTGTCTCGAGCTACATTGCAAACTCGACGGATGTCGGCATTTTTGCCAAGCAATTGCGTCAACTGGGTGTGAATGCAACGTGGGTGGGTTCGCCTTCGCTGTCAACAGACACCGCAATGAAGCTTGCGGGCGATGCATTGTTTGACACCTATTCAATTGCTGACTATGCCATCGAATCGAGTCCGGAAACAAAGGCTTATGCTGACAAGTACAAGGCCAAGTACAAAATCGAAGCCGATTTGTATTCTGCCTGGGCCTATGATGCAGTCAAACTGCTTGCCATGGCCATCACCAACGGCAAAAGCACCAAGCCAGCTGATATCCAGAAATCCCTGCATGAAATCCAGGGCTACAAAGGCGTCGAAGGCACCTACAACTTTGACAAGAACGGCGATGGCCTGCATGGGTACAACATCGTGAAAAACGAAAAAGGTAATATTGTTTTCGTCAAACACATTGATTTCGCCCCCAAGTAAATCTCTGCTGCCAGAACGCATTGAAGATCGGCCTGCCCAACGCTTCACGGCTACGGGCAGGCCGATTACATTGAGAGAATCACTTCCATACGCAGTGCTAACTCAGGACGCAATATTCACATCATGAAAAAAATCCGGCTGGGTGCGATTTCACGTAATTACTTCAATATGCCGATATGGATCGCGGCGCACACAGGCCTGTTCGAACAGCAAGGTCTGGATGTCTCGATCGAACTCCATGAGCCCATTGACGAGGTCTGTACGCGTCTGCAGGACGGCAGGCTGAATCTCGCCCTGGGTGTGACCGAACATATCTTGCTGGACGCTGAAAATGGTGGGCATCTGGAGGTCATCGGTGGTAATGTGAATCGTCTGCCCTTCTCCCTGATTGCAGCAAAAGACATCAAGTCCTTCGCCGATATGCGAGGACGTACGATCGGAGTATCTTCGATTCAGGCAGGCAGCTCTTCACTGGTCATGGAGATTATGGCGTCACACGGCCTGCACTATCCACAAGACTACAAGATCGTTGCAGTCGGACCCATCCTTGCGCGCTGGGAAATGCTACAAAGTGGTGAAATCGATGCAGGGCTTCAAGGTGCACCACTGAATTACATTGCCCAAGACCAGGGCTTTCACTCCCTGTGCGAGCCACGTGAACAATTTCCGTGGTTTCAATTCACATCACTCAATGTGGATCAGCGCTGGGCACAAGCCAATCACGATACGGTCGTCGCGTTCATGAAAGCCTTTATTGGTGCGCATCAATGGTTTTATGACAACAAAAAGGGCTGTCGGAATATTGCCATGCAAGAAACGGGGATTTCGGCAGACTACGCAGACCGGGCCTGGGAGGAGTACACCTCGGCAGAAATTTTTCCACGTGATGGCCAGGCAAACCCGGCCTCCATCCAGACACTGATTGACATCAGTGCACTATTAAGAGAAATACCCAAACGTGCCGGGACTCAGGCGAGATCCTGCATCAACAGTGCGTATTTCGAACAGGCCAGACGGGCTTAGCCGCCTTCAATCCTGGGGATAAAAAAGACCTCACATCCGGCAGGAACCGGCTGTGTATAGACCACCTCGTGAATGACACCATCAATTGCGATAGAGGTTTCTTCTTCGAGGTGTTCACCCAACCCGGGATAGAGGGCATTCATGGCGCTGAGCACGCCCCGTACGGTTTTAGCCGGCACGGTGAACTCCCTGACCCCGTTGGTATAGCGGCGACTGAAACCGCCGGTCAACATGACCCGGACGGTTTGCTGTTCAGTCTGTTCAGCCACCATTTTTTTCATCAATTGCCGCCAGCACCTTGGGAGGTGACATGGGCAAGTCAGTCATTCGGCAACCTGTGGCCATAAAGATTGCGTTCGCCATCGCCGCCATTGGAGGCACAATGTTGGCTTCGCCGACACCTTTCACACCAAACGGATGCAGAGGGTTAGGGACCTCGACAATCACAGCTTCAATCATGGGCAGATCCGAAGCCACTGGAATCCTGTAATCCAGGAAACCGGCGTTTGCCAGACGACCATTCTTGTCGTAGATGTATTCCTCGTTCAGTGCCCAGCCAATGCCCTGAACGACACCACCCTGAATCTGTCCTTCGACATATTTACGATGAATCGCACGACCCACGTCCTGGGCGGCCACAAAACGCAGCACCGTGACCTTGCCTGTGTCGGGATCGACTTCCACGTCGCAGAACTGTGTCGAAAAGCCTGGAGCGTTGCCCCCGGCATTAATCGAAGCTTCTACGCCGATTGGGCCGCCGGTGACCGAGCGCTTGGCTGCAATCGTTTTCAGGGACAAGGGTTCAAAATCACCCACGCTCTTGTCGGCGGGTTTGGCAAAGCCATCTTCCCAGATCACACCAGTCACGTCGACATCCCACATCAGGGCCGCACGCTGTCGCAGTTCATCGATAATCTTGTTGCAGGCCTGAACAACCACCATGCCAGTCGCGAAGGTGACGCGTGATCCGCCTGTGACATGGTTATATCCAATGGTGGCAGTATCCGCGACCGTCGAGCGGACCGATTCGTATGACACACCCAGCGTCTCGGCAGCCATCAGAGCCATCGAGGCGCGCGAACCACCCACGTCCATCGAACCGGTCGCAATCACGACCGTTCCGTCTTCGTTGATGTGGACACTGGCTGTGGATTCGCCACCGCCGTTGAACCAGAATCCGGACGCGACACCACGCCCCTGGTTCTTACCCAGCGGCTTGTTGTACTCGGGGTGGTCAAGCAAAGCCTGAATCGTCTCTGCATACCCGTCATGTGAATGCTTTGGTCCCCATGATGTAGGTGATCCAGCCTTGACTGCATTTTTTAATCTGAGCTTCAGAGGATCCATGCCAATCCTGGCGGCCAGCACGTCGAGCACACTTTCCACGGCAAAAGCTGAAATTGGCGAACCTGGCGCACGATAAGCCGCAGATTTGGGACGATTGCTCACGACATCAAAGCCCACCGCGCGGGTGTTCTCAATGACATAAGGGGCAAACGAACACATGGTCGCATTCATTACCGGTGAGCCTGGAAAAGCGCCAGCCTGGAACTTGAACAAACCATCAGCAGCCACGATCGTGCCATCTTTCTTGACGCCGATCTTGACCGTCATGGAGGAGCCTGATGTGGGGCCGGTGGCCTTGAACACATCTTCGCGACTCATCATGATTTTGACAGGATGACCGGTGCGACGTGAAAGCTCCAGCGCAACAGGTTCAACGTAGACCACAGTCTTGCCGCCAAATCCACCACCAATCTCGGCGGGATGCACCAGCAAATCGCCCAGGTTGATTCCCAGCAATTTGGCGGTATAGGCACGCACCACAAAATGACCCTGGCTCGAGGACCAGAGTTCTGCCTGACCGTCAGCACCATAACGGGCCAGACAAGCATGCGGCTCAATGTAGCCCTGATGCACGGGGGCCGTCTTGAAATGCATTTCAACGACTTCGTCTGCCGAAGCAAAACCTGCCTCCAGATCACCTACCTTGAACTCAAAGCGTTTGGACACGTTTGAAGGTTTGGCTGGCGCCGGCTCAACTCCACGCGTCATCATGTCGGCATACAGCAGTGGCGCATCTTCGGCCATTGCATCATCCACGTCAATCACATGAGGAAGAATTTCGTAATCGACTTCAATCAGCTTGATGGCCTGCTCGGCGATGGCACGTGTCGTCGCGGCAACTGCTGCCACGGCATGACCTTCGTAGAGCGCTTTTTCGCGCGCCATGATGTTGCGGGTCATGTGCCAGTAATTGACGGCAACGCGTTCCGGACCCACATAATCAAAAGGCTGCTCAGGTAAGTCTGAACCAATGATCACGCACTTCACACCTGGCAGCGCGAGCGCACGTGCAGTGTTGATCGAGCGAATATTGGCGTGTGCATGGGGCGAACGCAAAATTTGCGACCACAGCATGCCAGGCAGGGAATAGTCGGCACCGTACTGGGCAAGTCCGGTCACTTTTGGCACACCGTCCGGACGAACTGGACTGGTACCGACCACTTTCATTTCTTTAGGGGTATCTTTAGTTTGCGTCAACATGATCAGGCTCCGCGCAATTCACGGGCAGCATCCAGCACTGCCTCGATGATTTTGTTGTAACCGGTGCAACGACAGAGATTGCCAGCCAGCCAGAAACGCACTTGCTCTTCGGTCGGATCGGGATTTTTTTCAAGCAATGCGCGCGCAGCAATCAAAAAGCCTGGTGTACAAATGCCGCACTGCAAGGCTGCATGCTCAAGGAACTTGCGCTGCAAAACGTGCAATTGCTGGCCGTTGGCCATCCCTTCAATGGTCTGGATCGTTTTGCCATTGGCTTCGACGCCAAGCACCAGGCAAGAGCACACCAGACGACCATCAAGCGTCACGCTACAGGCACCACAATCGCCTGTGCCGCAGCCTTCTTTGGTTCCGGTCATGTTCAGATCATCGCGCAACACATTCAGAAGTGTTTGCTGGGTTTCACACAAAAATTCGACTGGGTCACCGTTGATGACCGTTGATACGTGATGCTTAGACATTTAATTGTTCCCCTTGGCTCGGTTCAAGGCCACGACTGCCGTACGGCGAGCCAGCACACCTGCAATTTTGATACGGAATACTTTTGTTCCGCGTTTGTCATCAATCGGACGGGCTGCAGCACTTGCTGCAGCAGCAAGTGCTGTGAGCGCAGCTTCGTCGACGGTCGTGCCGATCAGTGCAGCGGCAGCTTCTGGTACGACCAGTGCACGTTCAGCAACTGCGCCAAGCGATACACGTGCGTGCGTACAGACGCCTTTTTCATCGAGCGTCAGGCTGATCCCACAACCCACCACGGCGATGTCCATTTCTGAACGAGGCGTAAAACGCATATAAGCATCGGCCGAGCGTGGGGCACGCTGCGGCAGGAAAAATGAGGTGACCAGTTCCCCTTTTTCGAGGGTTGTCTTGCCAGGACCGGCAGCAATCTGCTCAACCGGAACCTCACGACGGCCTTTGGGTCCGACGATGCTGGCAATCGCGCCTGCGGCAATCATTGCAGGGACCGTATCGGCAGCAGGAGAAGCGTTGCATACGTTGCCACCAACTGAAGCACGGCCGCGTACCTGCACGGAACCTACCCAGTTACAGCCGTCAATAACACCTGGCCAGACTTTAGCAAACGCTTTATTTTCAACCAGATGCATACAGGGCACCGCGGCACCAAAGCGATAGCCACCGTTCTCAATTGCCACCGAGGTCATTTCAGTGATGCCTTTGACATCAATGACCAGCTCCGGCTTTGTCATGCCCGAACGCATCTGAATGAGCAGGTCTGTGCCCCCGGAGAGTACTTTGGCCAGGCCTGAGGCGCCGGCAAGCAGGGCAGAAGCTGCCTCAGCCGTCTTAGGTGTTTCAAAACGTATTTCGTTCATCTCGCATCCCTGATCATTTTTTAGCAAACTCCATTTATACGTAACGGATAATTGATTCTATTCTATATATAAACTATCTTAAAACAGCCCTTATCCCTCTGAGACATATTTCATGAATCCAGCCACCGAAGCCCAGTTCAATCCTCGCACCACCGTGCCCGATGTGGGGATATACACCCTCAGGGGCGACCGGCTCAGCGAAGAAACCCGCCAACGCTATGCCTATGAAGCCGATGTACGCTATGGAACTGGCCCCCTGGCCACCCTGGATTTCTTTCCTGCAAACCGGCCAAACAGGCCGCTTGTTGTCTTTTTGCATGGTGGTTACTGGCGCGCGCGCGACAAAAAAGACTATAGCTTTGTCGCAAACGGCCTGATTTCGGCAGATTGCTCAGTCATTGTGATGAATTACGACCTGTGTCCGGCAGTCAAGCTGTCTGAAATCGTGCAGCAAGTCAAAGACGGTTTGGAATGGATTGCACAACAATCTGAGCGCTGGGGATTTGATTCTAAACAAATCTTTGCCTTTGGTCATTCTGCGGGTGCACATCTGATTGCAGCGGTCCTGGCGCAGACGGGCAAACCGTATCAGCTGTCTTCCGGCATCATTAAAAAAGCCTACCTTATCAGTGGCGTCTATGACGTCGAACCGGTTCTGGACATTTCGGTGAATGAAGAAGTGCGCCTGGAGCCTGGCGAAGTGCATGCAATGAGTCCACTGAATTTCAGCTTTGATCCTGCCACTTCCTATGAAGTCTATGCAGGTGGCGGCGAACCTCGCGACTGGATTCAGGAGTCGACCCGCTTTGCAGAGCATTTGAACAGGCAAGGGTGTGCCACATATCATCAGACGATTGGAGATCTCAATCACTATTCCATCATGTTCGAACTTGAAACCCCCGAAGGTCTGATCGCACAGCGCATCCGGCAGGATGTGCTGGCAGCCTGAGTCAACTCGCCTCAATCCTGATATCGTTGCGCTTGATCACATCGGCAAACAACGTTGAAGTCGCCTGCAGGTAGCGGGCGAATTCTTCTGTGGGCCGATAATCATTTTCAACAGCGATGCGTAAAAATATTTCAGCTACGTCAGGCGATTGCATCACCTGCTGAACGGCACCACTGAGCTGAGTGACAATCCCCTTGGGTGTGCCTTTTGGCACCATCACCCCCAGCCACGCCCCCAGATCAAATCCAGGAATGCCGGCAGCCGTTGCAAGCGGTGGAATGCCGGGTGTGACCACACTGCCCTTGATCAGGGAAACGCCATACGCCTTTGCCCGACCATCACGCACAAAAGGCATGGTCGCAGCAGCCGTTTCCAGACAATAGGTCACGCGTCCGGCAATGACATCGGTCAAGGCGGGCGAAGATCCCTTGTACGGCACATGCACAGCTTTTAAACCCAGCGCGGCATTGAACGATTCAGTAATCAGATGCGCCGTCGCACCAGTTCCTGACGACGCGAAAGTATATTTACCAGGGCTTGCCTGAATCATCCTGACAAGCTCTCTGGCATCCCTGGCAGGAAAATCGGGCGCAGTCACCAGCACATAAGGCGACAAGCCCATCATGGCCACAGGCATCAAGTCGCGCGCGACGTCGTAAGGTGTTGGCTGGAACAAAGGCAGTACGGTCACAGGTCCGCTCGAGCCCGCGAGAATCGTATAGCCATCTCCCGCAGCCTTCGCCACATTGTCGGTGCCAATCATGCCGCCTGCACCGGCTTTATTTTCAACCACAACAGATTGCCCCAGTAGCCTGGACAAACCCATTGCAAGTGCCCGTCCACCCAGATCGGTTGCCTGACCGGGCGGCCAGGGTACGATCATTTTGATCGTTTTAGATGGATAGGTTTCCTCTGCATGGCTGGTGCCTGCGACTCCCAGCACGCTGGTCAGCCCCAGGGCAGATGCCGCGCCAAGGATTTTTCTGCGTGACGCATTATGATCAGGTCTGGTTTGTCCGGCTTGCGCATCCATCGCGCCTCTTTGCGAGTGTTGTTTCATGGTGATCTCCTGGTCTTATTCTTTGAACGTGCTTGCTGCACGCTTTGGTCCTCATCCTGCTGTGATGGATCATGATGAACAGGCCTTAAGCTTTAGCCAGCTCAATCAATATGCACACGCACTTGCGGCATATCTTGTTGAACTGGGCGCCCAGCCGGGTCAGGCCATTGCATCATTCCTGCCAAACTCCATCGAAGCAGTTTGGGTATCTTACGGGATTCGCCTCACAGGTGGAGCTGAAACACCACTGAACCCTGGGTATACCCTAGACGAAATCAAGTGGTGCGCTGCACTCGCAAATTTTGACTTTGTCGTGACCGACAGTACAGGTCAGGCAGCCCTTATTGGCATGGGCTTCAAAACCATCAACACGGACGACTTGCTCGAAAGGCTGGCCGCAGCAAATGCCGGGTCAGTCATGCCCGAGGTCAGGAGCACGCAGCAGGGAAGAATATTATTTACCTCCGGCACGACAGGCAAACCTAAAGGCGTGCCCTATACACATGGTGCACGCTGGGCAGGAGAACAGCTTCTCAAAGCAACCCTGCCCTTTACTCCCACCCCGGGCTCACGGTTGTTATTGATGACACCTTTTGTTCATGGTGCGTCACTCCTGACCTATGCCTGGTGTGATTTTGGTGGCACGGTTCTGCTCCATCCGGGCGTGGATCCCGCGCGGATAGCTCCCCTGCTTGACTCAGGCACAGTGGACGCCATCTTTGCACCACCAACTGTACTGGCCAAAATCACAGCCGCCTTTGATGGGCAGGTGTTTCAGGGCATCCGCTGCATATTCACAGGCACCCAGCCGCTGACACAGACGCTCTATCTGAAAACCTGCAAAATGTTTGGTGCAAACGTACGCATCACCTATGGCAAGTCCGAATGTATCAATCCGATTACTGTTTTGTCGCCAGAGGCGACGCACAGTTATTTCACCTCGGAGGAGCCAGCCTGCGGAACATGCGTGGGATGGCCAGCACCTGGTGTGGAAATTAGAATACAGGCGCCTGACGCCGCCCCCGAGCATCTCATGCGCCAAGAGAACGGGGATGAGGCACAACCAGATGGAGAAATTTATTTGCGTGCGCCGCACATGTCATCAGGTCTGATTGATCACACAGGCTTTCATCCTCATGCGCCGGATGGCTGGCATCAGACAGGCGACCTGGGTTACGTTGACGCGCAAGGACGACTCGTGCTGTCAGGTCGTGTCGCCGATGTCATCAAGACCGGTGGGTATCGCGTCAATCCGGATGAGATCGAAGCTGCACTGGCCGGCAACACTCTCTGCACGGCAATCTGTGTCACCTCGATCGGCTCGGACTACTGGGGGGAGATCATCATTGCTGTCGCACAGGACGCACAAGCCGGCTGGGCATCACGCTGCGAGATGTTGCTCGAAGGGATGTCGCGCCACAAAAAACCGCGGCAGTACATTTCAGTCCAAACCTTACCCCGTAATCCACAGGGAAAAATCAACCGACGACAGGTGAGCAAACTGATTGTTGACACCCATCTGTTAAAAGATGGTCCCTACCCCGAGCTCACCGCTCTTCACACAACAGACTGATTGCCACATGCCCTCTCCTGCACGCTCCACACTGAAGCCACCTGCACACAGCACAACTTTCAAATCAGACATCAGCGGCATGCTCGCAGTCAGAATCTTTCTGGTGTTTGCCCTTGGCTATTTTTTGTCGTATGCCCTGCGCACAGTCAATGCTGCCCTGGCGCCCATGCTGGCGACAGATCTGAGCCTGACTGCGGGTGCCCTCGGATGGCTGACATCGGCTTATTTTCTCGCCTTTGCCGTGATGCAAATTCCCGTAGGCATCTGGCTGGACCGTTATGGAGCCAGGCGTACCGAAGCGGCCCTGCTGATTGTTGCCGCCATCGGTGCTGTCGTGGTCGCGCTGGGCGACTCACTCTGGTCAATTTCACTGGGCCGTGTTCTGATCGGCATGGGTGTGGCCCCCTGCCTGATGGCACCCTATGCCTACTTTCGCCGGTGCTTCGCACCTGAACAGCAACCCAGGCTGGTGATGGGCATGCTCCTGATGGGGGCGGCCGGCGCATTGCTTGCGACACAGCCCGCGCTGACACTTGCCAATTCTGTGGGCTGGCGGCAGTTTTTTGTAATCGCCTCGGGTTTGTTATTGCTCAGTGCCACCGCCATCTATTTTTTGACGACCGATGCAGACCGCCTGACACACACTCCTGCAAAGAGCGACCAGAAAGCTGATTTCATTACGCTGTCAGTTCATCCGGTCATGCTGCGCTGCATTCCAGTCTGCATCTTTACCATCGGCGGCTTTGCGGCACTGCAAACTCTTTGGGCCGGCCCCTGGCTCACCCAGGTGCTCGGTATGGATCCCGGGCAGGCCAGCATGGTGTTGCTGTACTTAAATGCCGGACTCATGGCGAGTTATCTGGTGATGAGTACGATCAGCCCCATACTGCTTCGTTCCGGACTGAGCTTGTTCAGGCAGTCCATGATCGCGCTGACCTGGTTGCCACTGATTTTTGCTCTGATGATTGTTTGGCAAGGGAGCTTTTCCTGGATCTGCTGGCTATTGCTCACTCCAGTGATTCCGGCGATGTATTTATTGCAAACACAAACCGCACTTGAATTCCCGGGTCATGTAGCGGGCCGGGTACTCACGACGTTTAACCTGATGACCTTTGGAGGAACTTTCATTGTGCAATGGGGAATCGGACTGGCGGTCGATCTCTTTATCGCACGCGGCCACAGCCAGTCCAACGCCCTCAGGCTCGCCTTTGCAGGCCTGGTCGTCTTGCAAGTCATGAGCCTGGGCTGGTTTATCTGGCGCCGCACCCACAAAGGCCAGAGCTAGTCCTTGCCTGCCAGGCCCAATCTTTCGATCATGACTTTTTCAGACATGAAGCTGTCTTTTGCAAACTTTGTGTAGTCGGCCGTATTCAAATAAATCACAGGCTGATCGTATTGGCTGAAGGCCTTTTGCACAGCGGGATCATCCAGCGTTTTTTTAAAACCATCATGAATGATTTTGACAAGCCTGGGATCCATCCCTTTGGGACCACAGACGCCATAAGGCGAGTCTGAGACAGTGTCATATCCCAGTTCATTGAGCGTCGGGACATCAGGCCAGCGCGTGGTACGTTTGCTGCCATACGTCGCCAGTAATCTGAGCTTGCCTGCATCGACCATCGGCCCCCAGCCAGTTGAATCACTCACACCCATGACATGGTCGCCCATGATGGCCTGCAGACTCTGGGCATTGCCCTTAAATGGAATATGGGTCAGCTGGATGCCTGCTTTCTGTGCAAACTCTTCAACGGCAAGATGCGGACTGGTTCCGGTGCCAGGAGTGCCATAGGTAAACTTTGCCGGATTGGCTTTAGCAAAAGCGACGAGATCCCTGATATTTTTAATGGGAGAGTCCTCCCGTACGACCAGGCCAAAAGTGTAGCCAGTCAGGCAGATGATCCAGGTAAAGTCATTGAGAGTGTCGTACTGAACCTTTTGCATATGAGGAATGCGAAAGGCACCCACTGGAATCTGGGCAAGCGTATAGCCATCGGGTTTCGCATTGACCAACTCAATCCCACCCAGCATGCCACCAGCACCAGGCTTGTTTTCAACAATGACCGTCTGATGGAATACTTTACCGGCGCTTTCAGCCAGCGCACGCATGACCACATCTGTCGATCCGCCGGCAGGCCATGGACAAATATATTTAATCGTATGCGTGGGATAGGACTGAGCACTGGCCAGGCCAGGAAAAACCGCGGCTGCCGTTAAAGCAGTTGTCGATGCAAGAAAATCACGACGATCAGTCATACTTGTCTCCTACCTTCTTCAATGAGGTGAGTGACTGCATGGTAAGTCCCGATTTGCGGCTTGGCAAGCACGACTGTATGCTGCGGACTGATTGAAAAATTCGGACAGGTGTTTACCCTGCCCACACAAGACAAACGAGACTGCATGAAAAACCCTAAACAACTGCTGGCCTGTCTGGCCCTTGCACTAGCGAGCTCTGCGTGCGCCGCACAAACATACCCTGTCAAGCCCATCCGCTGGATCGTTCCCTATACACCTGGAGGCTTCACCGACAACGTGACGCGCATGGTGACTGCACGCTTGCAGACGCTGCTTGGACAAACGATTATTGTTGAGAACAAGCCGGGTGCCAACTCGATCATTGGTGCAGATATGGTTGCCAAAGCTGCGCCCGACGGCTACACGATCCTGACCGTGATTACCGCACATGCCGCCAACGCGACCCTGTATGAAGGACGTCTGCCTTTTGACCACTTCAAATCCCTGGCCCCAGTCTCGCTGGTGGCGATCTCGCCTTTGATACTGTCTGTGAGTAAAGACTTTCCTGCAAAAAATATGGCGGAACTCATCGCCTACGCAAAAGCAAATCCAGGAAAAGTCTCTTATGGTTCTTCGGGTGTCGGCTCTGCAGCACACCTCACATCAGAATTGCTTAGTCACACTGCCGGAATCGAAATGGTGCATATTCCCTACAAGGGAACCGCCCCGGCCGTAGCAGACCTGATGGCCAATAACATTCAGATGCTGATTGATGTACCCAGCTCAATGCTGACCCATTACAGTGGGGGCAAAGTCCGCGGGATAGGTCTGTTTGCAGATAAACGGCTCGCCGTCGCACCAGACGTTCCAACCATATCTGAATCAGGCGGCCCCTCCATCCAGTCTTCAAGCTGGGTGATGTTCCTCGCGCCTGCTGGCACGCCACAGGAAATCCTGTTAAAACTTTCACAGGCTGTCGAAGAAGTGGTCCAGTCACCCGAGATGAAAACGCGCTTTACCGAACTGGGTATTATTCCAGTCGGGAGCTTGCCGGGTGAGACGACTAAATTCCTGAAAGATGAAATTGACAAATGGGGAAGCGTCATCAAGACCGCGAATGTCAAAGCTGAATAACTTTCACAAGTCAGTTCAATCCTGATGTAGATGAATGTGAAAAAAATCGTCATCGTCACGCCCGCCAAAGCGGGGACATTGCATGGCAACCGGACAACCGCCCTGCGCTGGGCGCAGCATCTGACCGCACTCGGACATCAAGTCGAACTGGTCACACAATGGCGCCATGGTGACCAGGACCTCATGATTGCCTTGCACGCAGCACGCAGTCACGATTCGATTCATGCATGGAAATCTTGTGCGCCTCAAAAGCCTCTGGTGCTCATGATGACCGGCACCGATATCTACCGCGACTTGCCTGCAGGCAATCCACAGGCGCTGGCATCTTTGCAACTTGCTGACTACCTCGTTGTTCTGCAGACCGAAGCACTCAAGATGATTCCGCATGCGCTGCAGGGTCGCACGCGAGTCATTTTTCAATCGATTCAGTCCGGTCGCAAACTTTTCCGACACAATTCGTGCTTTCTCGTAACAGTGATCGGTCACCTGCGCGCAGAGAAAGATCCTTTTCGGATTAATCAAGCCTTGCAATACTTGCCCGCCTCCAGTCGAATCCAGGTGAGGCATCTGGGCATGGCGATGGATGATGTTTTTGCACGGCAAGCCGAAAAAAATCATATCCAGGATTCACGTTACCGCTGGATTGGACAACGATCGCATCCCAACACCATGCGCTGGCTGGCAAGCAGTCACCTCATGGTGATCTCAAGTCTGATGGAGGGAGGAGCCCACGTCGTCTCCGAGGCGATCGCACTGGGGATTACTGTCATTGCCTCGGATATCGATGGTAACCGTGGCTTGCTTGGAGAGGACTACCCGGGACTGTATCGTGTGGGCGACGGTCAGGCACTTGCAGCGCTGCTGCACCGGGCGGAAACAGAGCCCGCCTACCTCGACTTGCTGGAATCAGCCATACAGACTCGGCAGGCTCTAATTATGCCCGCACGGGAGCGTGCGTCGATTGCCAGCCTGCTTGACGAGCTTGACACACCAGATCGCAGCGCAGTTCATCCACGGGCATAAAACACAGCAAACCACTGGTTCGGATCTGTCCAAAATTGCGAAGAAGAAAACCCCGCCTGCAACAACATTTCCGCAAAGAGCTCAGTCTGATATTTATAGCTGTTTTCGGAATGAATCGAGTCACCCGAAGCAAAAAACCTTTCGCCTGCCGACCAGCCAGGGCCACTGGGCCAGTGGACAGTCACATTGCGTCTCGCATAGAGATGCATTTCTATCCGTGATAAGGCCTGATTAAAAAAGGCATCATGTCCCCAGTCCTCAAGCTTGAAGTCACTGCCCAACAGAGAATTGATATGCGTGAGCATATTGCGGTTAAAAGCCGCGGTGATGCCGAGCTCATCGTTATACGCTGCATGAAGTACAGAATTTTCCTTGACCAGATCAACCCCGATCAGCAAACCACCCGGGGTGCCTCCCCCCTTCTGTCCAACGAGTTGCCGCATACGCTTGAGCAACTCAATCGCCTGACCAGGATCAAAATTTCCGATCGAGGAACCAGGATAAAAACATACTTTTTTTCCTTCACCCAGGTCTGTCGGCAGGTCAATGACCTGCGTCAGATCCGCAGCCAGCGACTGCATGCGAATATCGGGAAACGAAGCCCGCATTTCTTGGAGCGCACTTTCCAGAAACTCTGCAGAGATATCCACAGCGACATACTGTTTCGGACGTACGCTGGCAAACAGATCACGCGCCTTTTGACAATTTCCGGCGCCCAGATCAACCAAGGTTGCAACTTCGCCAAGAGCGCACGCAATCTCTTGACGATATACAGCCATCACGCTTTGCTCGGTACGTGTCGGATAGTATTCAGGCATGAGGGTAATGAGCTCGAACAGGCGACTGCCCACCCCGTCATAAAAGTACTTGGGTTCGATGCGTGCGGGCTCTGACAGCAGCCCTTCAATAAGCGTAAGCATTGGCATGAGGTCTTTTTATATACAACTGGATTAACCAGCAGCGTGAATTTGAATGCGCCGCATTTTTGCACTCAGAAAATCGACGATGATTACCAGACCAAACATCGCGATCAAGACAGTCGATGCCTGAGGCTCGTGCAACAAGGATAACTCGTAGTACAGAATCTGACCGAGTCCGCCGGCACCGACAAAACCCAGAATAGTCGCCATCCGGATATTCATTTCCCATCGATACAACGCATAGGAAAGGAGCTGAGGCGCGGCATCAGGCAGCGTTCCATAAAGAAACGCAGTCAGCGGACGCGCACCCGCCAGTACGAGCGCATCGGCAGGGACCGGCGATCGGTTCTCCAGCGTCTCTGCAAACAATCGGCCAAGCACGCCGATCGTGTGCAAGGCCAGGGCCAGTGTGCCTGCAAACGGTCCAAGCCCAACCAGCAATACCATCAGGGTGGCCCAAACCAGCTCTGGGACTGCACGTAAGAAATTTAATACAAACCGAACCGTCTGCTGTGCGGGCTTGCCAAAACGATTGGCTGCGGGTAATGCCAGCAGCAAACCGAAGAGCGCTGCAATCAGGGTAGCAATCGCTGATATCGCCAGCGTCTCAAGCGTGCCTCGCGCCACTTTCATTAAAAAGGACGTACTGAAGTCCGGTGGAAAAAACCTGACGACAAAGCCAGCGATACTTGAAAATGACTTGGGTGTGAACAGTTCGAAAGGGTTGAAGGCGAGAAAGTAAAAACTGGCGATCACTGCGGCCAGAATCATGACCGCGCAGACCAATCCCCTGACTGGCAGGGCTGGTTTTGGATCACGCATGACGTGTTCAGCCACCTTCATGCCAGCGCCTTTCTGATAAAAAAACTGATTGCGTCAGCCATTAAGACCAATAGCAGGAACACAATCACGATGCTTGAAACTTCACTGCCATTGAGCATCTTCATTGATTGATCCATCAATTGCCCGAGACCGCCCGCCCCCACAAAGCCCATGATGACTGAAGCGCGTACCGCGCACTCCCAGCGGTAAACCGTATAGGATGCCAGCTCCTGTGCGGCACCTGGCAACAATCCGTATAAAAAAGCCATGCTGCGCCCACTGCCCGTCAGCAACAACGCGCGAGCAGCACGGGTGTCACTGGCTTCGAGTATTTCTGAGTAGACCTTGCCCAGCATGCCTGAGTAAGTAATGGCGAGGGCCAGGACACCAGCTGCCGGTCCGAGTCCAAAGACACGAACGAGCAACAGCGCCCAGACGATTTCGGGCACACCGCGCAAAAATAAAAGCAACAGTCGTGCCGCCGCGCGTAAATACTGCCCGGACAATCTGCCAGGGCCGGGCCCCAAACGTGAGATCGACAGGCTGTGCGTCAGCAACAGACTCAGAGGCACAGCCAGCGCAATCGCGAGCGCAATCCCCGCAGTCGCCATCGCCAGGGTTTCTATTGCCGCCTTCAGAAGCAGTACAAGGAACTCCTGCCCTGTTTGCGGCGGGAAAAACTGTCTGAGGAAATTGCCAAAGACTTCAAGATTGTTTGTATCGAACAGCGCCGACAAATCAAACCCGGCAATGTTGAACAACGGCCATAAAATCAGTATGCCGAGGAGCACACCCATCAGGCGATTGCGTGCGGCAGGATCATGACGTACGGGTTGGGAAGGGTTCAACATAAACTCAGAACATTCACGACAGTGGCCTGATCACTGGATCCTGAGTGCGATCCGCCTCAGATATCCCTTGCCTGGGAATCACACTCGCTTCCGACGCATAGAGATCCAGCAAGCGCTCTGTACTGACATCTGCAGGCGCGCAGTCAAAGGCAATCTCTCCTGCCTTGACGCCGACGATCCTGTCAAACCATTTCATGGCGATATCCACAGCATGCAAACTGGCCACTAGCGTGACACCTCTCTGGGTAGCGGTCTGGTGCAGGCTCGCAATCGTCGTATCCGACAAGGTGGGGTCCATGGCGGATACGGGTTCATCGGCAAGGATCAGGTCAGGTGCCTGATACAGCACGCGCGCGACGCCCACCCGCTGCAATTGCCCCCCCGACAACTCATCACAGCGGTCAAACAGTCGATCAGCAATTTCGAGTTGTGCGAGAACGTTCCGCGCACCGGTCATGTCAAGGGGATACATCAAAGAAAGCAATGCGCGCAGACTGGACCACTGCCCTAACTTACCTGCCAGCACGGCTGTCACGACACGCTGCTTGGGCGGAATCGGTGCATGCTGGTGCACCATTCCGATTTTTGACCTGACCGTGCGTAATGCTGATTTCTTTAACTTCCACACGTCCTGGCCATGGATCAAAACCTGGCCTGAACTCGGACGCAGGGCTGTCGCCAACAAATTCAACAGCGAGGTTTTACCTGCACCTGAAGGTCCAATAATGGCAATTGTTTCACCATGCATTGCCTTCAAAGAAACATTGTTTAATGCACGCTGACCATTGCCATGGATCAGCGATACGTCAATGAGTTCAAAACCTGGAGTCACTTGATCAGTCCGGCAGAGCGCGCTGCTTTTTCAATCCCATCGTAATTGGAAGCTTGAGTTGGAATAAATCTCGAAGCACGCTGCAGATCCAGCAATTGCTTTTGACCGGCATCCGAGGCATCCAGTTTTAAAAATGCTGCAGTAATCTTTTTGATCAGCGCTGGATCCAGATTGCCACGCACGGTCCAGTTATAGTCAAAATAGGTAGGCGTCGTGTCGAGCACTCTGACCTTCTTGGCATTTTCATTGCCCGTTTCAACCAGCTTGTCCCACACAGAAGCATTCAGCACTCCCGCCTGGGCTTTACCACTGGCCACGAAGGCAACAGTCGCATCATGCGCACCCGAAAAGGCAACATTTTTAAAGTCTGTATCCGGATTGATCCCTGCTTGCAGCAAATAGTATCTTGGCATCAAATGTCCGGAGGTTGAGGACGGCGCACCAAAGACGAAGGTCTTGCCTTTCAGATCGGATAGGGATTTTGCATCGCTATTGATGGGAACGATATACCTGCTGGTAAAAATTTCGTCTTCCTTGCGCTGTACGATCGGCAAAGCCGTGCCATTGGTCCGGATTTTGGCCTGAACATAGGTAAAGCCACCCAGCCACGCCATATCAATCTTGTCTGTGGCCAGTGACTCCACCACCGCGGCGTAATCCGTCACGGGAATAAACTCAACTTGCATACCGATTTCTTTTGCAAGATACTCACCAAGTGGCTTGAACTTGCGCTGCAATTCAGTTGGAGATTCATCAGGGATCGCTGAGACGCGCAGGACGCTCTGGGCGTGCGCGGCAGATAAGCCCAGCGTACAGGCCACGACCAAACCGAGAGCGGTGATCGTGCGGGCGATCGTATTTTTTAAAGATGCTGAACGTAAAATCATAATGAGCCCAAATGGTTAAATGGCAAAAAAAATACTCAGCCTGTGCGAGGGTTATTCGTGGACAACGACGCCACTACCTGCCACAACCTGGCCGATCCTGCGCGCATCGTCAAACCCATGCTTTTTGAATAAATCAAGCACCTCCTGCTCAGACTCAGGGGAGCAGGCCAGGAGCAGCCCACCGCTCGTTTGAGGATCCGTTAACAGGTTTTTTTGCCATTCTTCAATTCCTGTATCCAGGTGCACATCCGCACCGAATCCTGTCCAGTTGCGTCCTGATGCACCGGTCACCACGTTTTGCCTGGCAAAATCGATCGCTTGTGGAATCAGGGGAATATTCTTCCACTGGAGCTGGGCCTGGACCTTGGCGCCGCGACACATTTCGAGCAAATGACCTGCCAGGCCAAAACCCGTCACATCAGTCAATGCATGCACGCCAGGCATATTGGCCAGCGCCACACCCGGGGTATTGAGCTTGGTGGTATAGCGAATCATGGCTGCGTAGCCTTCATCAGAGAGTTTTTGCTGTTTAAGCGCCGCACTCAATACTCCCACGCCAAGCGGCTTGCCCAGAATCAGGCTGTCACCCACACGTGCGCCACTGTTGCGTTTGAGTTTGTCAGGGTGAACAATGCCGAGAACCACCAGACCGTAAATCGGCTCAACCGTATCTATAGAATGGCCACCAGCAATAGGAATGCCTGCTTCGGCACAAACCGCCTCCCCGCCCGCGGTGATTTTCTGAATGACCTCGATTGGCAGTACGTTAATTGGCATCCCGAGCAAAGCCAGGGCAAAAATTGGCTGGCCGCCCATGGCGTAGATATCTGAAATCGCATTGGTTGCGGCAATACGTCCAAAGTCATATGGATCATCCACGATCGGCGTAAAGAAATCGGTCGTCGCAATAATGGCCTGATGCTCATTGAGCTGGTAGACCGCAGCGTCCTCATTGTTCTCACTACCCGCCAGTAACGCCGCAGGCAAATTACGAATGGGAGAGGCCTTGAGAATATCGCTCAGGACGCCCGGTGCAATTTTGCAACCACAGCCCCCGCCATGTGCCAGCGAGGTCAGTCGAATTTCTGATGTGTTCATGCTTGTATTCCTATTAATCGTGACTGATCAAACTCAATCACTTTGCGCAGGTTCTGAACCCGCAAAAAATATCTGAACGATTTTTCTGATAAAAATTTCTGTAGCCTGAACGCCGAAGTCGTTCAGGCGTGACCCAGCTTGCACCTCGCAAGACCTGATACGTGCCATCGAACCATGGTGCTGAATAATCCCGATACGGATCAGCTGAAAAACCTGCATAGGGCAAAAATGTAGAAGATGTCCACTCCCAGGCATACGAGTGCGCAACACTACCCGCGCGCCACTGGGGGCTGACAGACAGATACTGCCACTCGGCTTCAGTGGGCAACCTTCGATTGGCCCAGCTGCAATAGTCCTGCACAAGATCATAGCTGAGATGCATGGCAATCGCTTGTGGATCAACCGCGAACCAACCATCAAACTGCCGCTCAAACCAGCCTTGAGAACGCAGTTCCCAATACTCTGGGCGCAAAGTCGTGCCGCTTTGGTCTATAAAACTTATCACTTCCTGATTGCTGACCATGCGGGGAGAAATAGAAAAAGCTTCCAGTTCAACGCGTTGGCTGCCTTTCTCATTATCAAAGAAAAATCCCTCACCAGGCTGTGCACCAAGTTCGATGGAACAACAATCAAAATGCAGGTCACCGTTCATGGCAAGGGAATGATTGAGCTGATTGGCCCTCAGGCGTTTGGTGGCAAGTCTCTGGCGGAATTTATCCGGCAGAGCATAACCAAGACTTTGCCGGGTATAACAAAAGGCTTCGTTATGCATGTCCTGATGAAAAACCGATAGCTGAATAAAATACGATTGCTCGGCACTCAATG
The DNA here is from genome assembly GCA_947379755.1 of Alcaligenaceae bacterium. GTDB lineage: Bacteria > Pseudomonadota > Gammaproteobacteria > Burkholderiales > Burkholderiaceae_B > Zwartia. The sequence goes on from CANCOC010000019.1 coordinate 32,069, forward strand.
GTGCTGCAAGTAAGGCTTGTGTCTTTGCATGGACGTCAACAAGATAAGCACGTGTCGTGGCGATGTCTGGCAGGCACAGGCCCCAGCGTGTGCTGTGTGCAATTGCCGAGGAGTCATACAACCGATCTGCATTTTCGAGAAGGGATGGTTCGGTCTGAACGCCATGCCTGTGCAGCCATAACTCATGAAACCACGCCACATGTCCAAGCTCCCACAAGGGAAGATTGACACGCGCGTGCTGACTGACTGCATACATGCTCTGCGAGAGGTCATCCATCAGGCATAGCGTATTCTGCTGGGTATCGTCCAGCCACTGGGCCAGTGTGTGCATGTCCGGAACTGGCAGATAGTCATTGAAATCCGTCATATCAGGATCTTCCTGTGGCGGCCTGGCGATGAGGGTCTGCGGTCAACCCTGCAGGCACGAGCCAGACCTCGAGATATTCAAACACACCATGCACAAGCAAGGCCAGTGCTGCGGCCGGGATGGCACCTGCCAGTAACATCGCATGATCGTTCAACGCGAGACCCTGGGCAATTCGCTCGCCAAAACCTCCTGCTCCGATAAAGGCGGCGATGGTCGCCGTGCCAACATTGATAATCGCCGACGTCTTGATGCCAGACAATATGCTGCGTGCAGCCAGTGGAAGTTCGATGTGAAACAGTCGATACATGCCACCTAAGCCGAGCACGGCAGCCGACTCGTTGATTTCGGCCGGGATATCACTGAGTCCAGAATATGTGTTGCGTACGATCGGTAACAAGCCGTAGAGAACCAGTGCACAAATAGCAGGAACTACGCCAATCATGCCCAGGAGCGGAATGAACAAGGCAAAAAGTGCAAGTGAAGGAATGGTATGAATCGCACTGATCAGACCCAGTACAAAATGACGCGTCGCCGAAAAACGACTCGCCATGACACCCAACGGAATGCCCAGTACGATCGAGATCCCAAGCGAGACCAGCACAAGCAGGACATGTTCCCGTGTCAGTCGCCAGAAATCGCTGCCAAATAATATATTTAAAAAATTACGTGAACTGCTTGCTGATGATGCAACGGCGACCGCCAGACCGCTTGCACGAAGCGATCCCTGATTATTTATAAAATCACGTGCAACCTGCTCAACACCGATTTTGCCTTGTTCGGCCTGACTATTCATATGAATCATGTCGCGCACGCTGATCGCCTGGGTCAGCTTGCCCAGTGCTGACCAGGTCAGCGGCAGCCTGCCGGACAAATCGGCGCGATACAGCAACACTGCATCATAAGAAGGAAAGTATCCCAGATCATCACGCAAAATCCTGATCGGCTCATGCAGGAGCATTGCATCGGTCGTGTAAGCGTCCATCACGTCGACCTGCTTTGCTTGTATTGCCCCATAAATCAGCCCGTGATCGATGCCCCGCGGTCTTTGTTGTGGCAAAGCATAGGTGGCTTGCAAGCCTGGCCAGCCATCCTGACGTCCAATGAACTCCTGTGTCAGTCCCAGCCTGAGTTCTGGATGCTTTTTCAGATCCGAAATTGATTCAATCCTGAGTTGCTCGGCCAGATCTTCACGCATCGCCAGCGCATAGGTATTGTTAAACCCCAGCGCTACGCTTGCGGCCAGCCCCATTGGAGCAAGCAACTGATTCATCTCATTGATATTGAGTGCAGCCTGGCTATGCAGAATTTCGCGCACGATCGTGCCCGTGTACTCGGGGTAGATGTCAATCTCGCCAGATTTAAGCGCAGAGATCAAAATACCCGTGTTACCAAGCCCTGGTCGCAAGACGACTCTGGCCTCCCCGACCTGCCTCGCCACGTTCGCGATCACCTCACCCAGAATATAGGATTCGGTAAAACGCTTGGATCCCACAGTCAGAGTGGGCCTCGTGGCAACATGATCAGATATTTGCGCGACAGCGTGCTGCGACAAGATGGCCATTGCAAACAAAGCAAGACAGGCCAGCGCCCAGCCTCGCACTGCGCAAAACCTGGCGCATTTCAGCACGGAACGCATCACGCATCGCTCCAGAGCGCATCCGAGCTGCTGCGCCACGCAGCGACAAACCGCTCGACATAGCGTGTTGCGGGATGCTGGATCAAGTCCTGCAAGCTGCCGTCCTGCACAATACACCCCTGATCCATCAACACAAGATGACTGGCCAGTCTGCCGGCTTCGTTCAGATCATGCGTGACAAGTAAGACGGTTTTATTCAGGCGCGCAAACAATTCCTTGAGTTCCTGCTGCAAATCACTACGAATGATTGGATCGAGCGCCCCCAGAGGCTCGTCGAGCAAAAGTACCGGTGGATCGAGCATCAGCGCACGCATCAGTGAGGCGCGCTGGCGTTGCCCGCCTGACAACTGATGAGGATAGCGTTGCATCATGCTCAGGGGCAAGTCAACCAGATGACAAAGATCCTCGAGACGCTGCTCAAGCAGCCCTGGATTCATTTTTAAATAACGTCCAGCAATCAGTACGTTGCCAGCAATATCGAGATGTGGAAAGAGCCCGCCCTGCTGCACCATAAAGCCTATCTGACGACGATAAACGGAGATGTCGGACTGCTGGACATTCATATTGCCGACCAGGACCGAGCCCTGATCAGGCACAATCAGACCACTGATCAGCCTCAAAATGGTGGATTTACCCGAGCCACTGGAGCCGATCAAAGCGGTCGTTGCGCCCTGCGGCACGCTCAAAGTGATGTTTTTAAGCTCAAAACCGTCACTTAATCGCTTGGAAACGTCCAAAACCCTTATCAAAATGACTCCCGATTCATTGACGACTATACAGTTTAAGAGTCTATATCTATAGTGTTGCAGATATTCAGACAAAAATTTCAACCATGAACAACACAGCGACTCCAACTGCCTTGCCTGCCGCCACCGCCGCGCCTGCAAGTGGCATCACCGCTCAGAGCGCTGCGATCCCGATCCTGATTTCACTGAGCTTTTGCCATTTGCTCAATGATCTCATTCAATCGTTGATTCCAGCCTTGTATCCCTTGTTCAAGCAGGAGTTTGATCTGGATTTTGCCCAGATCGGAATCATTACCCTGGCCTTTCAGATGACGGCCTCGCTGCTGCAGCCAACAGTAGGCTTTTACACGGATAAGCGGCCGCAGCCCTACTCACTTGCGCTTGGCATGTGCTCCACACTGATCGGGCTGTTGCTGCTTTCGGTCGCACATAACTATCTTGCCATTCTGTTTGCCGCCGCGCTGGTCGGTACGGGCTCTGCAATCTTTCACCCCGAAGCCTCTCGGGTCGCGCGGATGGCCTCAGGTGGTCGCTATGGCACTGCACAGGCCTTTTTTCAAGTGGGGGGCAACCTGGGGCAGGCGGTCGGCCCGTTGCTTGCAGCCTTTATTGTTTTGCCACGCGGCCAGGGCGCGATTGCCTGGATCTCGCTGGCCGCGCTCGTAGCGATGGGTTTTCTGACCCGTATCGGTCTATGGTACCGCGCACGTTCACGGCCCGGCCATGGGCCTGCGCGTGCCACGACTGCATCCCACGGTTTATCTCACGCCCGGGTTCTGTTCCTGGTGAGCGTGCTGATGTTGCTGCTGTTCTCCAAGAACGTCTACAGCTCGAGTCTGACTTCCTTCTTTACTTTTTATCTGATCGAACGATTCAATCTGCCCGTGCAAGCCGCTCAGGTCCAACTGTTTATTTTCATGGCCTCGATTGCAGTCGGCACCCTGCTTGGTGGCGCGCTGACAGACCGGATCGGTCGCCGCCCCATGATCTGGATATCAATTCTGGGTGCCCTGCCCTTTACACTGGCACTGCCCTATGCGGACTTGTTCTGGACTGGCGTGCTCACGATTATCATTGGCTTGTTGATGGCCTCGGCCTTTCCGGCGATCCTGGTCTTTGCACATGAACTGATTCCGGGTCGTGTGGGTCTGGTCTCAGGGATGTTCTTTGGTTTTTCGTTCGGACTCGGCGGACTCGGTGCAGCGGCGATGGGTTATATCGCAGACTCGCATGGCATCGCATTTATTTATCAGCTCTGTTCATACCTGCCGGCGCTTGGACTGGTCGCATGGTTCCTGCCAAATCTCAATTCACTCAAAGCAAAAGCCTGACAGCCGAATCACCCATGCATACATTTAGCGATCTTCCCAACGTATATGAGTTTCTTCATACGCTGTTTCAAGGCCTGCATAACAGAGACCTCTTCCCTCTGGGTCTGAATTTGACGCTGATCACGATGCTGACGATTCATGGCATGTTTGTACTGATGCTGACGGTCATGTTTCATCGCATCGTGGAAAAGTACGTCAAACCGGGCTCGATGCTGATGGCAAGTATTCTGTATTTTTTTGTCATCAATATGATTTTTGCCAGCCACATTATTGACATTCTTGTCTGGACGTACATCACCGTATTTCTCAAGGCCATACCCGGAACGCTCAGTGCATTTTTCTTTGTTGGCGAAATGTACACCACGCTTGGTTTTGGTCAGTTCGTCATTGATCCGGTTTGGCGCTCACTACCAATCCTGATTGCGATCTCAGGCATTTTTTCGTCCGCCATCTCTGGCGCGGCGCTCTACTCAATGCTCAATGCCCTGTTAATTAATCAAAAAAAACCCTTGCCGCTCAACGTGGCGCAGCATGAATGCAGTACTGTCTAGACTCAAAACAATAATCACATTCTTCATCCGAGACTCAATTTACATAAGAGGCGTTCTATGTCCGTACATCAATTAAACACTACACAACAAGCTGATCCTGTGCGTCAGATCAAAATCCACCTGGCGGCTGCCAATCGGCTAGCCGTGCAGGATGAGCTGGACGAAGGTATCGACAACCACTTTACGGTGGCCGTGCCAGGCCAGAAAGATCGCTACCTTATTCTGCCGTTTGGCTTTCACTGGTCCGAGGCGCGTGCCAGTGACATGATCATGTTCAACGAAGCGGGAGAAACAATCGAGGGCAATGGTGTAGTTGAACTCTCCGCCCAATGCATTCATGCGCCGATCCATCGCATTACAGGCGCGAATGTTGTGCTGCACACTCACCAAACCTGGGCAGTTGCGCTCAACATGCTCAAGGATAATCGGCTGCTCCCAGCCAGCCAGACCGCAGCTTTTTATCATGGCCTGGTCGCCTATGACGACACGTATACCGGTACGGCCGACTTTCTGAGTGAAGGTGAGCGCCTGGCTGCAGCGATCGGGGATAAAAAAGTGCTGTTCATGAAAAACCACGGCGTGCTTGTCGTAGGCGACACCGTCGCCCAGGCCTACAAGCGTCTGTATAAACTTGAACGCGTCTGTCGCGCGCAGGTCCTCGCCATGAGCACAGGCAAGGAAATACAGCTGTTGTCAGAAGAAGTAATCGAAGCTGTCAAGCGCCCTCCTTCAGATGATCGCCATACTCGCAGTGGTCGTGACAATCTGTACTTCGAGGCCATGATGCGCGTGCTGGATCGTGACCTGCCCGGCTACGCTGACTGATCCACGTCACAGCAGGGTCGGCCGGGACCTGACAACAAGCGGGTCAGGCCGTGGGAGTGGGCAGGACGGACGTTCTCGGTCGTCCTCCCTATAGCGGATATAGCGGCGCGTTGACTGCGACGTCTGTATGCATCACGCCACCGCGCATCCCGGGTTCGACAGAGCCATAGCGCTGTGCAAAAACAGGCGGCAAAGCGCGTGCCTCGGGGGACGAGAGCCAAAGCCGTAATAAATGTCGCTTCTGATCCGGTTGCGTCCAGTCCTCAAACGCAGTGCGATCATGCAGCAGGGTATGGTTGTGCACAAACTGCATATCACCCGGCTCAAGTCGCATTAAAAAATTCAGCCGCGTATCGTTTGCCAGATGGTCAAAGTAATCGAGCGCCTCGACATGCAGGGGACTGAGCCGCATGGCCTGAGCAAAGCGCTGGGCCGAATCAATGTATTGGCGCTGATAGATTGTTGACATCAATCCTTCGTACCAGTTGAATACCGGAATTTCAAAAAAGGGCTGATGTCCAGCCGGAACCTCGCCTCGGCGATCGGTTGCAATCGGATCAAACAGCGCCGCAGCCAGATGAGGCACCTCCCGACGCATCTCGTTGTAGATCGTGTTCGAGGAGACCAGAGCAGAATCGCCTCCTGCCCTGGCCTGCTGCAGACAGAGCAAGCCGACGATATCGGAGGAATCCGTGTGATAGGTTTGACGTTCATGCGTCTGATAAATGCGCACATTCGGATCATTGGCCTGCAAGCCCATATCCATCACGTGCCCCAGTAAATGCCCTTTGGCATTTTGCGGTCGCGGTTGACCCAGATGCGTGCCGAGTCCATAAAAAACTGCAGCACTGATCTCGCGCGACCATTCACGCACCGGCAAGGACTTGATCAATGCAAAACCGGGGCCATGAATCAAATGGTCATGAATCCCCCTTAGCCGTATTGCCAGGCCAGGTAATACGAAATTTGCCCGGCTGATGCGGCTGACATCAGGGCTTTGATCCAGGCAGCGATGCGCAGCCCGTTCGAGCTCAAGGGTGTCCTCATCATTGAGTGCAAACTGCCAGTTTTGTGCAGCCTGCGCTGCGGGGCCAAACCAGGCCGTCGGCCCCTGAATTGTTGCGGGCAGCTCATTGATCAACATGATTCATCCAGATGACTTGTTCCAGGTTGTTTTAGCGCTAATATCGGCTCGAGCCATCATATCTCAATCCATCTCACTCCTGGTCCGGCATCACCGTCCCCACTTACCATGCTTGTCAATCGCCTTTTACTGATCATCTTATGCCTGCTTGGCTTCAATGCTCAGGGGCAGGATTTTCCGAACAAACCCATTCGCCTAATTGTGCCGTTTTCCGCAGGTGGTGGCAATGATGCAGTCGCCAGAGTGATCGCACAGCAGCTCACCGCCGAACTCAAACAATCAGTCATTGTCGAAAATCGACCGGGTGCAGGCGGTGCGGTGGGTGCCGAAACCGCTGCACGCAGCCCTGCCGATGGCTACACCTTGTTCCTGGGAGGCATTGGCAGCCTGGCCGTCAACCCGAATCTGATTTCAAAACTCCCTTACGATGCCATCAAGGATTTTGAACCCATCATATTGCTTGCTTCAGCACCATCCGTCCTGGTGGTTTTTCCAAAGTTCGCTGCACAGGATGTTCAGGAGCTGATCCTTCTGGCCAAAAAAGAACCGGGTCAAATCAATTTTGCATCCAACGGCAATGGCAGCTCTGCACACATTGCTGCGGTCATGTTCAATAGCATGGCGGATATAGACATGGTGCATGTGCCTTATAAAGGACTCGCTCCAGCGCTCAACGACCTGCTGGTTGGACGTATAGACCTGATGTTCAGCAGCATCGTGGCGATTCTTCCACATATCCAGGCGGGAAAGCTGCGCGCGCTGGCGGTCACAAGTGAGCACCGTACGCCATTATTGCCCGGAGTCCCGACTATTGCTGAGACCGGCCTCACCGGCTACCAGGCTGGCTCCTGGTACGGTTTGCTTGCACCCGCAGGCACACCCGCGGTCATCATCAAAAAAATTCACGATGCGAGCATGCGTGTACTTGAGCAAGAATCTGTTCGTACACAGTTTGCCAGTGAAGGAGCTGAGGCGATTGGCGGCTCATCCGCAGATTTTGCTGCACATATCCAGGCTGAATTTCAGCGTATGCAAACCGTGATTCGAGCCGGTCGAATCCAGATAGACTAAAGGGCCAACATGAGCGACGCATCACAAGACAATCCATACACTCTGGGCATTGCACAATTTGTTTCTGGTTTGCAATACGAAGATATTCCTTCGGAAGTCCGGGCACGTATCAAGCTCCTGATCCTTGATTCTCTTGGTTGTGCTTTGTATGGTTCACATCTCGAATGGTGCAAAATTTTGCAGGAGACCCTGACGCGCGTCGATCAGACCCGCGACTGTGCCATCTGGGGAACAAAATTCCGTTTATCCGCGCCTCACGCGGCACTGGTCAACGGCACTGAAGTTCAGGGCTTTGAACTCGACGATGTGCATCGCGCCGGCGTGCTGCACGTTGGGGCCGTTGTCTTGCCTGCGCTGGTGTCATTGGCTGAAGTGCATCCATCCATGAACGGCCGTGATTTTTTGACCGCAGCAGTCGCTGGCTATGAAATCGGTCCGCGCGTGGGTTTGTGCATGGGACCCGAACATATAGGCCAGGGCTGGCACTCAGGCGCCACGCTGGGCGTGTTCTCTGCGGCAGCAGGTGCTGCGCGCGGACTGGGTCTGGATGTGCAAAAGACAGTGCATGCGCTTGGAATCGCCGGCACGCAGGCAGCAGGTCTGATGGCGGCACAGTATGGCGCGATGGTCAAACGCATGCATGCGGGTCGTGCCTCGCAGAGCGGCCTGTATGGTGCGCTCTTTGCACAAGGCGGCCTGACAGGAATCGTCAACGTACTTGAATCTGAGTACGGCGGATTTTGCACGACATTTTCCCGCTCGACGGACAGATTCAATCTGGAAGAACTCACCGCCGGCTTTGGTGACGTGTGGCAAACCATGGCGATTGCACTCAAGTTCTATTCCTGCGTTGGCAGCAACCACACCACGCTGGATGCGATCCGGGAGATGCAGACGCAAAAATATTTTGGCGCAAATGATGTAGAACGCATCAAAGTGCACGGTTCACAAGTGACGATGGATCATGTCGGCTGGAAGTACCAGCCGCAGGGCCTGACGTCCGCACAGTTAAACCTGCCCTTCTGCGTGGCGACCTATTTACTGGAGGGAGATTGCTTCGTCGAACAATTCAGTGACAGCATCGTGGCAGATCCTGCCCGTATGGCTCTGGCAGAAAAAGTCGAGGTGTATCACGATGCAGAAATTACCAGTCGCGGCGCGAAGTTTCGCCATATGGTCAGAGTCGAGGTCGTGCTCAAGTCGGGGGAAACGCTTTCATGCACAAAGGAATATGCACGCGGGAGCGAACGGAATTTTTCAAGTGATGCCGACGTCATCGCAAAATTTGAAAAACTCGCCTCACATGCGTTGCCAACGTCCCAGGTTGAACAATTGCGCGATGCGGTGCTCGGTATGGAGCAATTAAGCAGTGCCAGCCAGCTTGCCGATCTGCTGACTGCGCGCTAAACCTCTGCGCACACGGGCGATGAATGATTTTTACTTTCATTTGCTAATGATACATATTCTCATTTAGAATGCGTATTGTTAACTTTTGATTAGATTTGTCACAATTCTGTGGCATCCTGCATGCCATGTTTTTCAAGTTCAGCCCCTTCTGTCTCCTGCGCTCCTTCTCTGTCTCTGTCATCCTGGCTGGAGCGACTCTGTTCGGCTGTGCCGCGCACGCAGAGGAAGAAAGCTTTCAATATTTCACAGGCAAGCTGCAAGGCACGTGGGTCTGGCAAAAGCATCCCGGGTTCGATGCTCCCTACTCCGGCCCCAGCAGCCTGAGCAACGACAATGAAGTTGGTCATACCCTGACGGGCACCGCCTATCTGGGAGCACGTCCCTGGAAGGGCACTGAGTTTTTCCTGGACCCAGAAGTATCCCAAGGTTTGCCATTTTCGGGGCTGCGTGGCTTTGGTGGCATCACCAACGGTGAGGCACAGAAAGCCGGCAGCACGGATGCCGTCACGTACTGGGCGCGCGCATTCATGCGCCAGACCATCGGATTTGGCGGTGGCACAGTGGACCAGGAAGCAAGTTTCAACCAGTTTGCAGGGACGGTCGACAAGCGGCGTCTGGTCCTGACGGGCGGTATCTATGCGATTACAGATATCTTTGACCAGAACGCCTTTGCACACGACCCTAAAACACAGTTCTTGAACTGGGCCATGATGGATTACGGTGCCTGGGACACGCCAGCAGATGCACGAGGCTATACGCGTGGCCTCGCCGCCGAGTACTACCATGACGACTGGGTCTTGAGGATCGGACGCAACTTGCTGCCTGTGGAATCCAACGGGCAGCAGCTCAATGGCGACTGGTCCAATTCATACAGTGATAACGTCGAAATCGAAAAGGCACATGAAATTTTTGGTCAGCCTGGCAAGCTGCGCGTACTGGGATTTCATAACCAGGCAAATTTCGGCAGTTTCAATGATGCCTTGTCCTACGCGCAAAAAAATGGTGGCACGCCTGATGTGGCCAACGTGCGCACGCTACAAAGCAAGTATGGCTACGGCCTGAGTCTGGAGCAAAACCTGACTGATGATATCGGTATCTTTGCACGCTACAGCTGGAACAACGGCCAGACAGAGGCGTACTCCTTTACCGAGATCAATAACTCTGCGCTCATCGGCGTATCGATCAAAGGTCGCCAGTGGGATCGCCCCGATGACGTGCTGGGCCTGGCCTACGCATCCAATGGCATATCAAGCGCAAACATTGATTATCTCAAGGCAGGCGGCTCCAATTTCTTTTGTGGTGATGGCAATATCAATTACCAGCGCGAAGGCATCTTTGAACTGTATTACAGCCTGAAAATCAATCAAACCCTATGGGCGACAGCAGACTTTCAGCGCATCAACAATCCCTGCTACAACGCCGACCGTGGCCCAGTGAATGTCTATTCGGTTCGCATGCACTTTGAATATTAAGCCCAGCCCAGACAACTACCAGGGAATCGGCTGACCTGCATAATCAATAAACTGCGCCCCCGCAGTCACCTTGAGCGCATCCATCGCTCGAAGCATCGCGCACGCAGCATCCTCCGGGGTCAGACAGTCCTCTTGCCTGACAAAGGGAGTGGTCAGCGCAGACGCAACTGTGCCAGGCTGGAGCGCGACAAACAAGGCCTCAGGTTTTTTTCGCAAGGTTTCGATCGCAGCACATTGCAGCAGCATATTGAGTGCAGCCTTGGAAGACCGATAGCCATACCAGCCCCCTTTTTTATTGTCACCAATGCTGCCCACGCGTGCAGAAAGCTTGGCATAGATGGCACGTGATTTGCCGTCTAGTAGTGGGATGAAATGTTTCATCACCAGTGCAGGACCGATTGCATTGATCTGAAAGCTTCGCATCATATGGTCGGCGTTCAGAGCACTGAGACTTTTTTCTGGCCCCTGTCCGTCTAGGGTCAGGGCACCCGTGGCATCAATGATGCGTGCAAAGGGGCCATACTGCGCGACCGACTGCGCAGCCTCAGCAATACTTTGCTCGCTTTCAAGATTCAGAGCGGGAACGGATTGTCTGGATAATTCAATCACGTGCAAGCACGAGGTATCGCGCTTGAGCACACGTACAAAAGCCGAGCCAATCGATCCTGTCGCACCAATCACAAGCGCAGAATAAGTAGATCCTGAGTTTTTCATGATTGCTTATATTGTGTTGGACAGTAGGCCCGCATGACCTCTACACTGCGCAGAGCCCGGTGCTTGGTCACGCGCCCCGTCACCCGCTCTCGCCATAATTTAAAAGACGAGGACTTTAAATGCCGCCGCATCAATGCAATCACCTCAGGCTCACGCAAGCCGAAATTTTTATCGATCGCGTCAAAGGGCGTTCTGTCTTCCCAGGCCATTTCTATGACTCTGGAAAGATCTGCTTCATTTAACTGCACACGCACGCGCATACATCCATCCTGACAAACATAAACATGACGACACAACATATTGCCATCATTGGCGCAGGGATCGCAGGCTTAAGCTGCGCCACGACTTTACAACAGGCTGGCCATACTGTGCACCTCTTTGACAAGGGCCGCGGCATCGGCGGGCGTTTAAGTACGCGACGCAGCGACCTGTGGCAATGTGATCATGGCGCACAATACTTTACCGCCAGCGACCCTGCCTTCGGACAGCAAGTCAGAGAGTGGATAGATGCTGGCGTGGCAGCACTGTGGGAGCCTGCGCTCCAAGTGTATACGGAAGGTCTCTGGAACGCTCCAAAGGGTATGACAAACCGCTATGTTGGCGTCCCTGGCATGTCCGCCCCTGCCCGCGCACTGGCCAAAACCCTTGATGTGCAGACGTCCACCACGATAGAGCATCTGTTGCACACGCCCGCCGGCTGGCAGCTGCACAGCGCCGAACACGGTGCACTCGCGCAGCGTTATTCACAGGTCGTCATCGCGGTACCGCCCATTCAGGCGAGTGCCATACTGGGTGAAGCTTCAAGTATGCTAAAAAAAGTCGCCCAAAGCATTGTGATGCAGCCCTGCTGGACTGTGATGATGCAATTCACCGTCCCTCTTGCCCTGCCCTTTGACGCCGCATTTATCAACACAGGCCCTTTGAGCTGGGTTGCACGCAATACCAGCAAGCCGTCACGATCCGGACTGGAGACCTGGGTGCTGCACGCTACGCCAGCCTGGGCGCAGGCGCATCTGGAGCAGACCGCACAGGAGATTGGTCCCGAGCTGATCCAGGCCTTCAAATCGCTGGGTGGTGCAGAGCCGGATAGCTGGTCAGCGCATCGCTGGCGCTATGCAAGCTCCGAACCGGGCATCAATCTCAGCTCAATCTGGGATCAGCAAACAAGCATTGGACTATGCGGTGACTGGCTCAATGGCGGTCGCGTTGAGGGCGCCTGGCTCAGCGGCCGGTCACTTGCCGCGAAAATGTTATAGACTTTGACCACAACAATGGCTTGCAGATCGCGAGCATGAAACAGACGGAGCAAAAATAATGATGCAACTTTATTACGCGGCCACTTCACCCTATGTCCGCAAAGTCATGATCGTCGCGCACCATCTGGGCGTGGTCGACAAGATTGAAAAACTGACAG